>DODI01000583.1:0-6583 GCA_003509045.1 Planctomycetota bacterium
CCGGCGCCTGGTCGCCTCGTGACCGAACAGGCGCGCGTTCTTGTACTCGGAGATATGGAGGCCCTGGATGAAGGCCTCTCCGTTTTCGATGCGAGCGTAGCTCTCGGCGAAGCTGAGGTTTCCTTCGCGTAGAGATTTAACCTCCGAGCCGATGAGAACGATGCCCGCCTCGATCTTGTCGAGCACGTGGTAGTCGTGGTAGGCGCGCCGGTTTTTAAATTCTTTTGGGGTAGCCATTGGAGGTTAGTTTCTTTCCGCGGGGGCCGTCCATCAAGGGGCGATCTGCAGGAACTTTTCAGCGCCTGGGCTTGTAGCGGTCAGCGGCCTCGCTCCAGGCCTCAGCCACCTCCCTGTCGAGGAGATGGCTCGGGCGGACGTTCCGCAGCGCGCCCAGCATGATCTGTCGCAGTCCGGGATTGTTTTTTTCGAGCTCGGTGAGCAGCTTGGCGACCTCGACTCGCTTGAGGTTGTCCTGGGAGCCGCAGAGATTACAGGGAATGATGGGGTAACCCCTCGAGAGCGAGTGGCGCTCGATGTCCTTTTCTGAGCATTCGATGAGTGGGCGGATGACCTCGAAGCGTTTGTCCTGGGTCCTGTAGCTCGCCGGCATGGCCTGCAGACGGCCGGCGTAGAAGAGATTGAGCAGCAGCGTCTCGAGGGCATCGTCGCGGTGGTGGCCGAGGGCGAGCTTGTTGCAGCCTATACGCTCGGCGGCGGTGTAGAGAATCCCCCGCCGGAGCCGCGAGCAGGGACCGCAATAGGTGGCGTTGTCGTCTCCTTCCGTCAGCTCGAGAACGGTAGAGTAGGTGTCTTCGGAGATGATCTCGCAGGGGGCGTCAAATGCTTCGAGCCAGGCGGCCAGCTCGGCGCCGTCATAGCCGGGCTGCTGTTGGTCAAGGTGGACGGCGACCAGCTCATAATGAACAGGCGACTTGCGTTGGGCGGCCTGGAGGAGCTCCAGGAGCGTATAGCTGTCCTTGCCGCCGGAGACGGCGACAAGGATCCTGTCTCCCTCCTCGATCAGCCCGTAGGCTCCGATGGTGCGCAGCATGGTCCTTGAAAGCCTCGCGCGGATTTTTTCGGGAGCCTCTACCGGGCTCTCTCCCGCTGGGGCCTCCAAGGCGCCGAGAACGGGCAATTCGAGCAGGCGGTCTTCGGATGGGGACTTGGGGTCGCTCATGGTTATTTCCCGGCCTGGCCGGGGAAAAGCTCCGAGAGCTTCAGCTCAAAAAGAAGGGGAGTGTAGAGGGCGTAGGGCCCGGCGGCTTTTTTCTTCCCACGGCGCCGGTAGTTGCCCTTGACCGAGTCGGGGTCGTTAATGATCCACAGGCGTCCTCCCTCTTGATCGATGGCGAGCCCCTCGGGCGAGACCCAGTGGATGCGGTTTCCTGCCGGGTCGCGAAGGTCGAGGTCAAGCCATCGGGTTACCCGGGATGACTCAAGATCGATCAGGAGTATTCGTTCCTGATCGCGGGCCAGGGCCAGGAGCCAGGCGCGCTTGCCCCTGCGCAGGAACTGGATGTCGTTGATGTTGAGGAGAGATTTTTTCTTGTCTTTGCGGCGGCTGACGTGACCGAAGGAGATTCCGAGATCTCTCGCGGTGATCGATTCACTGGTCGCAAGATCGGCCAGGGAGAGCTCAAGAATGCGGGGCAGCTCGTCGTCGGCCCTCTCGAAGGCCAGGTAGGCTTTTCCGGGAGTGTCGGCGAGGGCAATTCCCTCGAGGCGAAAGTTCCTGTCGTTCTGCCAGGGTCTGAGCTTCTCCGGGAAGCGGATCTCGACCAGGGCTTCGAGCTTCACCGTCGGCTTTTCCGTGGGTCCCTCCAGGCTGAGAACGCTGATCCAGGGAACCTTGTCCTCTGTGATCCCGTAGAGCTTGCGGCCTCCGGGGATGGCGGCCAGGCCCTCGAAATCGGAGTTGGGTATCGAGCGATAGGTTTTGAAGTGCCGGTTTTCCCCAGGCTTTTCGTCCGGGGGAGTGATCTTCAGAGGAGGGCAGATGAGCCGTCCCGACACCGGGTCGATGTTGAAGAGATGCCCGGGGTACTGGCTGCGCTGGTCGCCCGCGGAAAGAAGGGAGGAGCCTCTCCAGAGGAGGGCCGAGGGCTGCAGCCCGCGCCGGAAGGAATCAGGTCCGATGGCTGTTCCGGTTGAGTCGAGAACCCACTTTCCCCGCAGCTCGAGCGGCGCGGTGTCCCCGGCTGGCGAACCCGGGAGACTGCCGAGAGCCGTCACCAGGGCGAGGAAGACTGTGGTGTGCAAGGGTGTTCTCATTCCGAATCTTTTTGCCGGGCCTGAAGAGTTTTCAACGCGGGGACAATTGTCGTTGAACATTTGACGGACCGCAAGGCATCATGCCGGGTCGAGTTGAAACTGTGAATAAGGGATGGAACCATGAGCGAACTACCTCTCGACCTGCGCTACGAGCCTGTCATGCCGGCCGATCGAACCCCCGGGATCGGCTGTATCGGTGCCGGCTTCATCATGGCGGACTGTCACCTGGTCGCCTACCGGAACGCCGGCTTCAATCCCGTGGCCATCGCCAATCGAACCCTCTCACGGGCCCAGGAGGCGGCCGAGCGCCACGGCATAGATAAAGTATACGAGGACTATGAAGAATTGCTCGCCGATCCGGCGGTCGAGGTGGTCGACATCGCTCTGCCGCCTGATTTGCAGCGCGGCGTGATTGACCGGATCTGCGAAGGCTACGCCGGTAAGATCCGCGGAATCCTGGCCCAGAAGCCCCTGGCCATGACCTATGAGGATGCTCGGCATATCGTGGAGACCTGCTCAGCGGCTGGCATCACCCTCGCGGTCAACCAGAACATGCGCTACGACCAGTCCATCCGCGCTCTCAAGGATTTGCTCGGTCGCGGGCTCCTGGGCGAGCCCGTCCTGGCGACCATCGACATGCGGGCTATTCCGCATTGGTCGGACTGGGCCGTTCCCTACGGCAAGCTCTCCTACTACATCATGAGCATCCATCACATCGACACCTTTCGCTACCTGTTCGGCAACCCCGAGCGGGTGCTCTCGAGCAGCCGACCCGATCCGCGCACCGAGTTTCCCCACCAGGATGGAATCAACATGTACATCTTCGAGTACTCGAGCGGTCTGCGCTGCACCAGCCTCGATGATGTGTGGACCGGTCCCTGTCGCGAGGGTTCAGGCGGAGACATCTACATCAACTGGCGGGTTGAGGGAACCGATGGGCTTGCCGAGGGTACCATCGGCTGGCCAGGCTATCCGGATGCAGTACCCAGCACTCTGCGCTATACCTGCAAGGAGGGCGGCGAGACCTGGGTTGAGCCGAAGTGGGACAAGGTCTGGTTCCCCGACGCCTTCGAGGGAACCATGGCGCAACTGCTCGTGGCTCTGGAGACCGGCGAGAAGCCGGAGATCGATGGCGAGGACAACCTCGACACGGTTGCCCTGGTGGAGGCCTGCTACCGCGGGGCCATGGAACACAGGATCTTTACGATAGATGAGATACGGTCCGCTTGACGGTGGAGTTGGATAATTGATAAGAAGAGGGGCCGTCGCGTGGCGGTGGGCTTCGAAATACGGAAACGAATTCGAGAGGAATAAGGAAAACATGAAACTCGGAATGATCAACTCCGCCTGGGAGCAGCATGGCATTGACCTTCTCAGTGGCCTCGAACGCACCAAGGAGATCGGCTTCGACTGCGTCGATATCTTCCAGGATCCCCTCGATCCCGGGGCCGATGAGCGGATCACCGCTGTTCGTGCCAAATGCGATGAGCTCGCGCTGCCGATCATCAGCGTGGTTGGCGTCAGCGTAGGGCTGATTGACTTCAATCCGAGCGTCCAGGCGTTTCACCTCGACCGCTGCAAGAGGTATCTCGACATGGCTCAGCAGCTGGGCGCGAAGAACTACCTGCTGGTGATTGGGGAATATATCTGGCAGAAGGAGGTCATTCCTCCTGCGGAGCAATGGAAGTGGGGAGTCGAGCATCTCAAGACCCTGGGCGAATACGCCGCCGAACGCGACCTGGAGATTGTTCTCGAGCTCGAGCCGTTCGATATGGCCCTTGTCAACAATCTCAGCGAGATGGGGAGGTTCCTTGCCGACGTCGACGTCCCCGAGGTGAAGGCCAACATCGACATCAGCCACATGCTCTTGTCGGACTCGAAGCCCGAGGAGCTGGCGAGCTTGCGTGGACGCGCCGGCCACGTGCACATCTCCGATTGCGATGGAAAGGTGCACGGAGATTTCCCTCCCGGTGACGGAGTGGTCGATTTTCCACCCTACCTGCAGGCGATCAAGGATCTCGATTTCGATGGCGCCATCAGCCTCGAGCTGGAGTATTCGCCCGAGCCTGAGAAGATTGTCGAATGGGTAACGAAGGCCTACGATGCGACCGACAAGCTCATGCGGGAGATTGACCTGAGGGGCTGAGAGGCGAGGCGGCGGTCAGCCTATAGCTTCGCGGACCGGGGTGATTCCAACTCTCGAGACCGCCAGCAGGACGGTCGAAAGGAGCGAGCAGGCCACCGTTTCGTCGATTCCTGCCCGTATGGCGATCGGTCCCGCGAGGGAGGCGATGTAGAGTGAGAGGTTTGTTGCCGAGGTTGCGCTGGCCCTCCCCCTGGGCCTCTCTTCGGGAGTCTTCAGGGAGGGCTCGGATTGTTTCAGTCCAAGCTCGATCGGTTCGAAGAGGTCGGCGGCCAGATTTTTACTCACCTCGTCGAGCTGCCTTGCGAAGGCCTCAAGGCGGGGGCCGGGGTCTGCCTCGAAGTAATACCGCGCCGAGTTGTAGTGGGCATTGGGGCCGGAGAGCAGCAGGCGCTCTGCATCAACCAGTCGGGCATGCTCCTCGCTGTCGAGGGCCTTCTCATGGTAGGCCTTCAGGATCCAGTCCTTCAGGGGCTCCTCATCGAGGTTGAGAGCCTCCCGCTCTCCATCGGAAGGAAGGCTCATACTCCCTCTCGATTGCACCGGATCATGTAGGAGTTGGACCTGTCCGTCGAGGGCGTGTAGCCGTCGAGGGGAAGGAGGTGGGTGTGGATCGCGTCGAGGAGCCAGTGCTCGGTCGGGAAGAAGAGATCCTCCTGCTCAGCCGAGGGAGTGATCCAGTTCCGTGCCCCGACGATGGTCACTGGCGCGTCGAGATGGTCGAAGGCCATCTGTTGGATGTTGGTCGCCAAGGTGTTCAGGTAGCTTCCTCGCTCGCAGGCATCGGAGGCGAGCAGGATTCGGCCGGTCTTGCGCACCGAATCGAGCACCAGGCTGTAATCGAAGGGGACCAGGCTGCGAGCATCTATGATCTCGGTGGACAGGCCGTGGTCGGCCTCGAGCAGCTTCGCCGCCTCCACAGCCTTGTAGAGGGTGGCTCCGACGGTGAGGATCGTCAGATCGTCACCATCTCGCTTGATGTCGGGCTGACCGATGGGAATCTTGTAATACTCAGGGGGAACCTCCTCGCGGAACTGCTCGGTCTCGCCGTAGACGCGCTGGCTCTCGAAGAAGATGACCGGATCGTTGCCGCTGAGGGCCGAGGCCATGAGTCCCTTGGCATCGTAGGGGGTGACCGGGAAGCAGACCTTGAGTCCCGGGATATGCGAGACCAGGGCGCTCCAGTCCTGCGAGTGCTGGGCGCCGTACTTGCTGCCGACCGAGACCCGTACGACCACGGGCATCTGAATTTCGCCTCCGGACATGCCCTGCCACTTGGCGAGCTGGTTGAAGATCTCGTCCCCGGCGCGGCCGAGGAAGTCGCAATACATGAGCTCTACCAGCGCCCGGCCGCCCTCCATGCCGTAGCCAACTGCGGTTCCGGCGATGGCTGCCTCGGAGATCGGTGAATTGAAGAGACGATGGTAGGGGAGGGATTCGGTCATTCCGCGGTAGACCGCGAAGGCTCCGTCCCAGTCCCTGTTTTCCTCGCCGTAGGCGATCAGCCGGTGGTCATTGTAGAAATGATGGATGATCGGCTCAAAGAGCGCGTCCCGGTAGGAGATCGCCTTTCCTTCAGGCAGTGCCGCCCCGGTTTCCGGATCGATGCCGGCGCGGCTCTTCTGGGCCAGCGCCAGCACGCGGCTGTTTTCCTCCAGCGGCTTGAGGACATCGCCCTCCCTGATCCCCGGCAGGTTCTCTTCATCCTGGTGGCAGAACATGAAGCGGGCTATCGGCTCACCGCCGAGACGGGGAGAGACCTCCAGGTCGGTGGCGAGCTGGTAGGCCTTGAGGATCTTCTCCCTGGCGTGCTTTTCACAGCCGGCGAGCTCATCATCGCTGGCCGCGGAGCTCTCGAGAAGCTGCTTTCCGAACTCCTTGATCGGGTCGATGTTCCTCCACATCTCGATCTCTTCACGCTCCCTGTAGGCGCTCGCATCGCTTGGCGAGTGTCCGCTCTGGCGATAGGCGATGATCTCGAGCAGCACGGGGCCTTCACCGTTTTTGATGACCTCCATCTTGCGGCGGAAGGCATCGATGACGGCCAGGGGGTTGTTGCCGTCGATGGTCTCGGCGTGAAGATTGAACTTGTTGACCCCGGCTCCGAGGCAGGCCAGGCGTTCGAAGCCCATGGTCTCTCCTCTGGTCTGGCCGCCCATGCCGTAG
>DODI01000016.1:0-1121 GCA_003509045.1 Planctomycetota bacterium
CCTGCGAAGATGATTACCGGGAGCTTTGCGGCGCATCATCGGAAGGGAGCGAGTCGCTTGCTTCCAGGCTTGAAGAATTTAGATCACTTAGCGGCTTGCCAGGGAGACTATCTGATTGCAAAGTAAACAAGGAAGACATCCCCCTGATGTCGCTCGAGGCCGCTGGCCAGTGGACGGCTCAGTTCAATCCCAGGGAGGTTACCCCGGTCGGATTCAGCGAAATATATCGCGCGGCGTATTGAGGTCGAAATTCCAACCCCTGGCCCATGGCATCTCGAAGGGTTTAAAAACAACATGAGCGGCTTCCATACGAATAAAGGTGACTCTCTGCTTGCCGGGCTTCCGCTTTTCACCGTCGCCATCTTTCTGTTCCTCTCGCAGATGCAGGGGCAGGATAAGGCCCCCGGGAAGGGCGAGCCTCCCGGCCTGCAGGCCGCCGACCCCGAATCCGGCAGCTGGCCGGCATTCAGAGGCGGGGCGCTCCAGGCCGGGGTGAGGAAGGTGGCCCCGGCTGACAAGCCCGGCTTGACCTGGGCTTTTGACATGGGGGACGCCGTTGAGGCCACCGTGGCGATCTCAGGGGGCAGGGTTTATGCCGCCGGCGTCGATGGCAGGGTTGTCGCGCTTGAGCTGATGTCTGGCGACCGAAAAGGAAAGAAGATCTGGGAACACAAGATCAAGGCCGGCATACGGTCCTCTCCGGGTATTCGGGATGGAAGGCTATTCTTCGGTGACGACTTTGGATTTGTGCATGCAGTCGATGCCTCCACCGGCAAGCCTCTCTGGACCTATGAAACCGAGGGAGGCGCGGAGATTCTCTCCAGCGTTAATTTTTCAGGGTCATCCCTGCTGGTCGGATCCTACGATGGATTCTTGTACTGCCTTAATTGCAAGACGGGGAAATTGCTATGGAAGGTGGAGACCGGCGCCCCTGTCCATTGCAGTCCGGCCATCAGCGAAGGGAAGACTTTTGTGGCAGGCTGCGATGGGCTGCTCCGCGTCATCGATGTCAAGACCGGGAAAGAGGTCAGCCAGCTTGAGCTTGGGGAGAATACGGCAGCCTCTCCGGCTGTTGATGGGAACCAGCTTTATGTCGGAACCTACGGGAGCCAGATCAAGGG
>DODI01000016.1:1502-5492 GCA_003509045.1 Planctomycetota bacterium
CCCTATTACGCCTCAGTCGCCCTTGGCAAACAGCTGGTTGTTGCCGGCGGGCGAGACAAGCTGATTCATGGAATTGATCGCGCCACCGGAAAGTCTGTCTGGACCTTCGCGACCAGGTCCCGGGTGGAGAGTTCTCCAGTGATCGCAGGGACCCGCATCCTTTGCGGCTCGTCGGATAAAAACATCTACATGCTCGAGCTGGCTACCGGCAAGAAGGTCTGGACCTTCGAGGGCGACGGATCCTTTGTTGCCTCGCCGGCTCTTGCCGATGGCCGAATGGTGATTGGGTGCGATAGCGGCCTGGTCTATTGCTTTGACCTGAACCCAGCCAAAAAATGAAACAGGACGTCAAGTCGTGAGAATCGCCTACATTACCGCCGGAGCGGCTGGGATGTATTGCGGCAATTGCCTTCGTGACCACGCCCTGGCAAGGGCACTCCACGACCTTGGCGAGGAGGTCACGCTGGTTCCCATCTACACCCCTCTCCAGACTGACCTGGAGCCTGGGCCGGAGATGAGGCGCGACCCTGTCTTTTTTAACGGCATTCGAGCCTATCTGGAACAGCACGTAGCTTACCTGCGTGAGCCCAGGCCTGTGATTGATCGCCTGCTCGGCTCCCGGCCGGTAGATGCCTTGCTTTCCAGGCTGCCGGTGGGGACCAACGCCTCCAAGCTCGGCGCCCTGACTCATTCCATGCTGCTTGGCGAAGATGGGTATCAGAAGAAGGAGATTGAGCAGCTCCTGGGCTGGCTCAAGAAGGATCTCAAGCCGGATATTGTTCATATCTCCAATCTCCTTCTTGTCGGTATGGCCAGGAGAATCAAGGCGGAGCTTGGCATACCCATAGTTTGCACTTTGCAGTCCGAAGACCATTTTATCGATGAGCTTCCGGAGCCGTTTCGATCGAAGTGCATCGAAGAAATTCAGGCAAGAGCGGGGGAGCTGGATGGGCTGGTCGCTGTCAGCTCCGCATATCGTTCGACTGTATGCGGAAAATATGGACTGGATGAAGGCAAGGCTCAGGTCATCCTGCCTGGGATCCCGCTCGAGGGGCATCGCCAGAAGGCCAAAAAGGACAGCTCGGGACCTCTCCAGCTCGGCTATTTTGCCAGGATAAGCCCGGAGAAGGGGCTGGAGAAGCTCTGCCAGGCATTTTGCGCTCTCTCCCTCGATGGGAGCGATCAGCTGGTCCTGCGGGCCGGCGGCTACCTGCCTCGGTCTTCGGCTGAATGGCTCGAGGGGGTTTCCAGCGCCCTTGACCGTGCAGGCGTGTCGGATCGAACCGAGCTCCTTGGAACCCTTGACAGGCGGGAGAAGCTTCAGTTTCTCTCCGAGCTGGACCTCTTCTCTGTTCCAGCTCAACGCCCGGAATCGAAGGGCCTCTACGCGTTGGAGGCTATGGCCAGCGGAGTTCCAGTTGTCCTGCCCGATGAGGGGGTCTTCCCGGAGCTTGTCGGGCCGGGAGGGGGAGGCTTTCTTTACGACCCGACAGACAGAGATGGGCTGAAGTCTGCTCTTGGAGTATTAATCGCAGACCCTGGCCTTCGGAAGCGGCTCGGCCGGGAGGGAATGGAGTCTGCAAAGCTGCATTTCAGTTCGGAGCGTATGGCGAAGGACACCATCGCCTTTTACAACCGGCTCGCGTAGACCCCAAATATCCGCTCCCTCTCGCAAAGCTTCCGTGAATGCTGTAATTTAAATTTATGCCATCAGACTACAGTAAAGAGCGCCGGGTGGAGTTTTCAGAAACCGACCTGGCGGGAATCATTCATTACTCCTCCTATTTTCAATTTATGGAGGAGACCGAACACGAATTCCTCCGGTCACTCGGGCTCAGCGTCCAGCTTCGCGAGGAAGATATCACGTACGGCTTCCCAAGACTTTCAACCCGGTGCGAGTATTCCCGTCCCCTTCAATTCGAAGACGTTGTGGAAGTTCACCTCAGGGTGTTCAAGGTTGGCCGGAGCTCCATCACCTACCAATTCCTCTTCACCAGCAAGGGGGAGGAGGTCGCGCGCGGAGAGGTGAGTGTCGCCTGTGTTGTGCGAGACTCAGAAGGAGTGATGAGGTCCCGCCCGATCCCAGGCTCTCTTGCTTCGCAGCTTACTGCGCACGCCGGCGAGCCGTTGACCTTCGGCCCCCCCTCGAGCAAGAAAAGATAGCCCCAGGAACGTGTGCCGCATTGAAAATCTCAATTTCAGATCTGTCCAAAACCTATCCCGCGCCCTCGGAGCCCCTGGTTGTCCTCGACGGAATCAGCCTGGAGCTTGAGTCCGGCGAGTCTCTTGCAATTCAGGGAGCCTCCGGTTGCGGGAAGAGCACGTTTCTGCATATTCTTGGAACGCTGGAGGGACCCTGCTCCGGCTCGGTACTCCTCGACGGCTCAGATCCCTTCCAGCTGGATGACCAGGCTCTTGCCGCCTTCAGGAATACCGAGATCGGATTTGTTTTCCAGGACCATTATCTCCTCCCGCAATGCACGGTTCTTGAAAACGTGCTTCTCCCGACACTTGTAAGTGACGTGTCGGGAGAAGAGCCTGAGTCCATCGCGCTCGAGCTCCTGGAGAGAGTCGGCCTTTCAGCTCGAACCGGACATCTTCCATCTGAGCTGTCCGGGGGTGAGCGCCAGCGAGCCGCTATCGCCAGGGCCCTGGTTCGCAGCCCCGGGCTTGTTCTTTGCGATGAGCCGACAGGCAACCTGGACTCCGATACGGCCGAGATGGTTGCGGATCTTCTTGTCGAGCTGCACTCGACGCTGGCCTCGACCCTCGTGGTCGTTACCCATTCCGCAAGGCTCGCCGCGCGATTTCAGCGAAGAGTGGCCTTCTCGGGAAGATCCCTCCAGGAGGCCGGGAAATAAACCATGACCGGCTGGGGCTTAGCAATGAAGGGGCTCGTCTGGCATGGCCGATCTTATCTTGCCGTCGGCGCGAGCATCGCCACCACCTGCGCGGTGATCTGCGGCGCCCTGCTGGTTGGTGATTCCGTCCGGGAGAGCCTTCGGCTCCAGGCCATTGAGCGCCTCGGGAGAACCCGGCACGCCCTTGTATCGCCAACTTTTTTTCGCGAGGAGCTGGCCTCCGAGCTGGATCTCGGCCGCGACTCAGTCCCGCTGATACTGCTGCGGGGAAGCGTCATTCACCCGGATACCCGTCAGCGGTCTTCCGAGGTAAATATCATTGGTGTAGATGCGAGGTTCTCGGCCGCCTCGCCCCATGGCCGCTCCTGGGTGATTGGCAGCAGAGACGCGAGGGTGAATTCCGCCCTGGCGTCAGAGGTTGGAGCGAAACAGGGGGACGACCTCCTGGTCAGTTTTGAGCTCCACAGCGACATCCCCAGAGAACATGCTCTTGGAAAGAGAGAGGACACCACCCAGCGGCTTCGCCTCGAGGTCGCGGGGATCGAGAAAGATTCAGGGACGGCTATTTTCGACCTCAAGCTTCAGCAGGAGACGCCGCGGAATATTTTTGTTTCCCTGGAAAGGTTGCAGGCGGCCCTGGGGAGAGAAGCTCAGGTCAACACGATCATCGTCTGTCGAGATACCCAAGGCGCCGAGGCCGGATCTTCACAGGACCGACTGCGGGCCGCCTGGAGGCTGGATGACATCGGCGCTGTTTTGCGTGCGGACCCCAGACGGAATTACGTCTCTCTCGAGAGCCGTAACTTTCTCCTGGACTCACGTCTGGTTGAGGCCGCAAGGGCGGCGGCCTCTGAGTCTCCGTACCAGCGGCAGGAGGTGCTTACCTACCTTGCAAATGCGATTGGGGTTGGTGAAAACGAGATCCCCTATTCTCTCGTCGCCTCCGTCAGCCCATGGCGCCTTCCTTCGGGAGCGAAGGCAGGGCCTCCTCTTGGGTCATTTGACGCAGGGGATGGCTTCCTTGACGAAGCTGGAATCATTCTTAATTCGTGGGCCGCGGCCGATCTTGAGGCCGTCGCTGGAAATAAGGTCACAGTACGATTTTACGTGATTGGGGCGGAACACGAAC
>DODI01000537.1:0-6618 GCA_003509045.1 Planctomycetota bacterium
CGGCTGCCGGTGGCCTTGGCCGCGATCTTTCGGATATCGGCAGGCACACCCTTCAGCTGCAGCAGGTCAGGGCTGTCCGTGCTCACCGACAGCCGGGGTCTTCCAATTCCATGGTTCGCGAAGCTGGCCTCGTGGCGCAGGCGGAAGCTCAACCTGGACCCGCCCTTGAAGCCAAAAGGCCGCACGGGAACGAAGATCGCCGTGGCCGGCTTCTTCCGGGTGGGCCCATCTACGGCCCAGCCATTGTTGCCCGCGACCGTCCTGTCAATGGCATTGGCTACCTCGTAGCCAGCCTGGGAGTAGTCGGCCCTGGCACGAACGAATTGCACCACTTCCTTGTGGCCAGGCTTCTTCTCCGAGATCACCGTCAACTCAAATTCGCTCAGGACGAAGTTCGAGTTGCTGTGGCGGCCGGGCCCTCCTCCCGGGAGGCTCGCGTGGGTCAAGGCCTCGAGGCGAACGGCCGTGATACCGGTGGCCTCGGTCCGGGTCGAGATATCGTAAACGTTCTTTCGCGGGTCGGCACCTCCGGCGAGGACGCTGTTGTCCTTAAGTCGCTTGAGCGTGCTGCCGCCGGAGGCCTTCATCTCCCTTGGAGTGAGAACCTCCCAGCCTCCACCCGGGGCGCCGGCAAGCCCCTTCGCCCAGCGCTCAAGCTTCCCTTCGATACCCATCGGTTTGCTCAGCTCATCTTTCAGCCTGTTCAGCTGAAGCGTAAGCTCCAGTTGCCGGGCCGCGCCCAGCGGAGAAGCCAGCCGCTTCTTCGGGGAGAACCCATTGGCCCCGCGCTCCGGGACCTGGTTGAAAAAGGCGTAGACCTGGTAGAACTCCTTCTGGGAAAGATCATCGAATTTGTGATCATGACAGCGGGCGCAGGCCAGGGTCATGCCCAGCCAGACCTCGCTGGTGGTAACGACCCGGTCCATCACATACTCGGTGCGGTACTCCTCATCGATGATGCCGCCCTCGATGGTGATCCCGTGGTTTCGATTGAAACCCGTGGCGAGTTCCTGCTGGTCCGTCGCGTCCGGCAGGAGATCTCCAGCCAGCTGCTCTATGGTGAACTGATCGAAGGACTTGTTGGTGTTGTAGGCATCTATAACCCAGTCGCGCCAGACCCATTGCTGACGCTCGGTGTCGTACTGGTAGCCGTTGGTGTCGGCGTAGCGAGCCAGGTCAAGCCAGTGCCGGGCCAGGTGTTCGCCGTAGGCCGGTTTGCCGAGAAAACGATCCACCATCCGCGCGTAGGCCTTCGGCGACTTGTCGGAGAGAAAAGCATCGACCTCCTCCAAGGTCGGGGGCAGGCCGGTCAGATCGAAGCTGACGCTTCGGACCAGGCTCTCCCGGCTGGCCTCGGGAGCGGGCATGAGCCCTTCGTATTCGAGTCGCGCGAAGACGAACCGATCGATGTCATTAACCACCCTTCGGGAATTTTCGAGAGCTGGGAGAGGCGCCTTCTTCGGCGGCTCGAACGACCAGTGCTTCCTGTACTCACCGCCCTGCTCGATCCATTTTTTAAGTGTCGAGACCTGGGCCGGTGACATCACCAGCGGCTGGTCCGCAGGGGGCATGCGGTCATCTTCATCTTCGGCGGTGATCCTGCGGACAAGCTCGCTGGCAAGGGAGTCCCCGGGAACGATGGCCCGACGGCCGGAACGCGCCTTGCCGACAGCCGACTCCCGCTGGTCGAGCCTCAGCTTCGCCTTCCTCTTGCCCGCATCCGGCCCATGGCAGGGAAAACAATAGCTCGAGAGAATCGGCAGTACGCTGCGCTGGAATTCGATCTTGTCCTCGGCCACGGCAAGACAGGGCCAGAGAGCGAGAAGCAAAACGAACAGGCTGCTACGGGTTACATCCGGCATGGCGATCTCTCGATGAAGAGCGAGGGGCGCCGCAGAATGCTGCCGCCGGCCTCGCAGGTCCCTGCATCTTAGTTCAAGACCCATACCTCAGGCAAGCAGTGGTCAGTTGAGCGGGGCTCCATCCAGGATCCAACGCTCGATAAGATTGAGCGTCTCTTCATCGAGCGCCGGCGCGCCCAGGGGCATCATCTCTCCGCTGCCCCCTATTTCCAGGTGGGTCCCATTGAGCTTGCGCCACAGGTAGCTGTCCGAAGGAGCCCCCCTGGTAATGCGGTACATCTCAGGCAGCTCCGCAGAACGAACCTCCACCAGGTTTTCGTAGATAAACTGGGGATTCCCGTGAAGATCCAGCCCGGCGGCCGGGGGCTCGTTCGGATGGCAGCCCGTGCACTCTTCCATCCTGGGGACGATCGGCACCAGGCTGCTGTGACAGGTCGAGCAGCGCTTGAGCACGGGGGCGATCTGCGCGCTGAAGCTGACAGGGGCCTCGCCAGGCTCTGGGCAGGCGGCGGCCAGGGCCGCCCGCGCCGCAACCAGCTGTCCCTCGAGCTCAGCCACGCGGCCCTCGAGGCCCTCCCCGCAGGTCGCGGGCACAGGCTCTGTTCCCCCGGAGAAGAGCCACTGCAGCAGGTAGATGGCATCGCCGATGTCCCGGCTTCCATCTCCGTTGGTGTCTCCGTTCTGAACAGCCGCGGGATTGTCACCCGCGACCGCAACCATCTGATGGGCGAGGACGCTCAGCAACGCGACGTTCAAGGTCAAACCGAATACGGCTACGCGCTTCATGACGGCGCCCTTTCATTATTTTTTGTGGTGATACCGCAAGCCTATAAGAGGCTCCCGGGACAAGCAAGAAAAGGCGGACAGATAGGGTTTCAGCTCAGGGAGCGAAGCCCTCGCGATATCTCGCCCTGCACTCGGCGAGGGTCGCCGCGCTGGAGGGCAGCCCGGCGATATTCACCGTCTCGAGAGGATCCTTCTCGTGGTCGTAGAGCTCAGACGCGACCACATTGCCGGTCTTGAAGTCGCGCCACTCGGTGTAGCGGTAGCGGGCGGTCCGAACCGAACGGCCCATGACATCGGGGGCGCCGGTGAAATAGGCAGGGCGCGGATGCTGAGTGAAGGCCCCCCTCTTAACGATCGCCTCCGGGTCCTTGAGAATCGGCGCCAGGCTCTGCCCCTCGAGCCCCTCGGCCTTCGGCAGCCCGCAGAGATCGACCAGGGTGGGGTAGAGATCGAGCAGCTCGGCCAGCGAGTCGGTCTTCACCCCCCGGCTCTTCATCCCGGGAGTGGAGATGATCATCGGCACATGAGCATCGAGCTCGAAGTTGGAGGTCTTGGCCCAGAGGGCCTGCTCGCCGAGGTGGAAGCCGTGATCTGACCAGAAGACGACAACGGTCTTTTCACGCAACCCAAGCCGGTCGAGCTCGGCAAGGACCTTCCCGAGCTGGGCATCGAAATAGGTGATGGCCGCGAGGTAGCCGTGTCGCAGCTCCATCACGGCCTTCTTCTTGAGCTTTCTCTGATTTCCCGCGCCGAGGATCTCGCGGCTGTTGTGCCAGGCGATCCTTGGAGCATCCTTTGGCCACTCGGGGTTTGGAGGACGCGAAAGCTTTGAGCGGTCGTAGAGATCCCAGTACTTACTCGGCGCATTGAAAGGCGCGTGCGGTTTCCAGAACCCGATGGCGAGAAAGAACGGCTTGCCGGCCTTCTTGCGTTCCCGCAGAGCCTTGATTGCAAGGTTGGCAATTCGGCCATCAAAATAGGCCTCATCTGGAACATCCTTACGAAAGCATTTCGGGTCCTTCGAGATGCTCTTGGGCTTTTCACCATCGACCCGTTCCCTGTCGTGATAGTGGGAAGCGTAGTGCATTACCGCCGGAACACTCCAGGAAGGAGCATCTCCCTTCTCCTTGTCCTGGCGCCAATTGTGGTAGATCTTGCCGATGTTCTGGGTGAAATACCCCTGCTTCATGAAATGCTGCGGCAAGGTGACGACATCGGGCAGGCGATGGCGAAAATGCGTCGGCAGGTCCCAGATCTTCAGGGTGTCCGGCCGGCGGCCAGTCATGAGCGACGCCCGGGATGGGTTGCACACAGCCTGCTGGCAGTAGGCCCGATTGAAGAGCCGCCCACTGGCGGCAAGGGCGTCGAGATTCGGAGTCAGGACCTCCTTATTGCCCATGCAGCGCAGATCGGCGCGCAGGTCATCAGCAGCGATGAAAAGAACGTTGAGCTTTTCGGCTCCTTCCGTTGAAGAGGCCAGGAGCAGAAAGCACGTCACGGAGAAGATAGTTGAAGATCGCATACCGTCACCCTTCAAGAGTTGAATCGGCCCGTCGCAACAGCTCGCCTGAGACCTCTTACCCCCCGGGAATCACCGCCTTGCCGACCTTGCCGGTGGCCCGAAAGTACCCCATGGAATTGTCCTTTTCATCGGTAATGAGCCAGACCGCGTCGGAGTAGGTGTTCTGGTTGCGGGCTCCGCCGGGGCTCAGCTTGCCATAGAGCTTCAGCCCGCCGCCGAAATTCACCCAGTAGATCTTCACCCGTTTTTTCGAGCTGTTCTTAAAATGGATCTCGGTCGAGGAGCCGTCAAGCGACCTGGGGGGAGAACCCTCGGCAAGATTTGTCCACTTCAACTTTTCGGTCGGCAGGGAAGACTCACCCGCGTTCGGGTTTGGCGATTCAATTCCCAGCAGATGCCGCCTGAAAAAGGCCCGCCGCTTGCGGTCGCCATGCCGGCCGCCATCGCCATGCCCACCGCCGGGAATGACAACGAGCTCAAATTCCTTCTTCGCCCGGATCAGGGCACCGGCCAGCCGGAAGGTCGACTCGGGAGGAACGTTCTTGTCCAGTTCGCCAACGATCAACATCAGCTTGCCCTCGAGACGATGGGCATTGTCGATGTTCGAGCTGGCGGAGTAATGCTCTCCGACTGGATAGCCCATCCACTGCTCGTTCCAGGAGGACTTGTCCATGCGGTTGTCATGGCAGCCGCAAGCCGACACCGCAACCTTGTAAAACTCGGGGAAAAAGAGGAGCGCGCCTGTCGAACTTTGTCCTCCTGCAGACCCCCCGTAGATCCCCACCCGGGTGGTGTCATACCAGGGGTACTTCTTCGCCACGGCTTTGTGCCAGAGGATGCGGTCTGGGAAACCTGCGTCCTTCAGGTTGTGCCAGCAGACGTCATGGAAGGCCTTGGACCGGTTGGCCGTCCCCATGCCGTCGATCTTAACGACGACGAAGCCCATGTCCGTCCAGGAAGAATAGCGCCGCGAAGAGCTGAAGCTCTTGGGCACGTAGGAGTCGTGCGGACCGGCGTACATGGATTCGAGCACCGGGTATTTCTTCTTCGGGTCATAGTCTTTCGGTCGACAGATGAATCCCCAGATGCCGGTCTTGCCGTCGCGCCCCTTGGCCGAGAACACCTCGGGCGCCTCCCAGCCGCTCGCATCAAGCTCACTGATATCCGACTCCTCCAGCTTGCAGGCCAGCTTCCCATCAGAGACTCGCCGCAGCTCATTCACCGGGGCCATATCAACACGGGAATAGCTGTCGATGATGTACTTGCGGTCCGGCGAGTACCGGATCCCATGCGTACCATCTCCATCGGTCAACGCGGTGAGCCCGCTGCCATCAAAATTGACCCGGTAGTAATGGATCAGATACGGGTCCTGCCCAGAGTTCTTCCCTGAAGCGCGAAACCAGATCTGCCGTTTCTCCTCGTCGATCTTATCGACGTAGCGCAGGACGTATTCGCCCTTGGTGATCTGCTTCTGTTTTCCCGTGGCGACGCCCACCAGGTAGAGGTGACGCCAGCCATCCTGCTCTGAGATGTAGACGATCTCCCGGCTCTTCTTCAGCCAGGTCACCAGCGAGGTGCCGTAGTCCTTGGGATGCTCAGTCCAGATGAAGGTCTCAGATTTTTCATCGATGATGTCGCGCGCCTTACCGGTGAAGACGTCAACCTCCACAAGGCGGAAACGCTGGTGGCCGCGATCGACCTTCCAATAGGAGAAGGTGCGCCCATCAAGCGACCAGCGCATATTCGGCCAGCGAAAGTCAATAACGTCGACCTTCGGCTTCACATGCAGCTCCTTGTCGACATCGAACCAGTTGAGCTCGTACGAGGTGAACTTATCTCCTGGGAGCGCATACCGGCGGGTGTGAAGCTTCGCCTTCCCGCCCCCGCGCGGCGAAGACTCGATCAGGTGAACCTCGCTGATCTCCGCCGGCTCAACCCGGTAAGCAACCAGGTTATTCGAATTCGGCGCCCAGTAAGGAGCCTGGTAGGCATTGTCCTTCTTGCCATCCTTGCTGAGCCGAACCCCCTCACCACCCTTCTCCGGCCGAACATAGAGGTTGTGCTCATGAATATAAGCCCGCCACTTCCCATCCGGAGAAACATCCCGCCTGGCCCGATACCCCCTGTAGCGTTCCTTCTTCCGCTTCGACCGATTATCCAGCGAGCCCTGGTACCCGGGGATCTCCCCAGCCTTCTCGAGCTGCGTCAACTTGTGCGATTTAAACTCCAACTGAAAGTGCTTCCCCTTCACCCGAAAGAAAGCCACCCCCTCCGCCAGGTCAAACCCCAGTTGCTCAAGAGGCAAACGATCAGCCTGGACACCACCAACCCCAGCAGCCCCCAGAGCCTTCGCCACCCGCCCATGATCAAAAGCCGCGTTGCGAGTCCCCTTCTCAAGGTTCACCAGCACAAACTCCCGACTCCTTCCCGAAAGATCATTCCGATACC
>DODI01000087.1:0-3476 GCA_003509045.1 Planctomycetota bacterium
TGAGGCCCACCTGGAGAAGCTGAAACTCGAGAAGTCAGCCCAGGACAAAAAGCAGGTGAAAAGCAAAAAGGATCCTTCCCCCGGCAAGCCTGCTGTTGGCGGATCAGTTCTCGTCGATGACTTCAGTAAAAGCCGTCCGGAGCTCTGGGAACTTGTTGGCAGTGACTGGCGCTACCAGGGTGGTCTGCTCTCCCTGGCCAGGCCATCTCTCGACAAGTCCTACCTGCGCTCAAAAGCAAAGCACCCCCGGGACTTTGAGCTCAACCTGAAGTTTCAAACGACCGGTGGCCAGAGATGGAAATCGACCGGGATTCGCTTCGACGTCGATGAGAGCGGGAACAATTCGCACTTTGTCTACACCAGCGTTGGCGGCAGCAAGGTGCACCTGGCCCACACGATTGAAGGCAAAGATGTTTACACAAAGGCCGTCGCCGGGCGGCCGATCAAATTGAACCAGGAGTACACGCTGAACTTGAAGGTGCGCGACACCTTGATCAACGTCGCGCTGGATGGGGAGTTCCTCTTTGCCTACAACCTGCCGAGGCGCCAGCCTGGCGCTGTGCAACTCCTGGCCTATGACGCCATTGCTGATTTTTACAGCATCGAGGTCCGGCAGCTGCCTGCCGAGGCGCCCCTTAAAAAAGCCAGTGAAAAGGCGAAGCCGATCGTCACCGCAGCGCCGGTGATCACGGCCAGCGTCGTCGCGCTGGCGGAAGCAAAGCTGAACCTGGCCCGGGCGGAATACGCTTTTGCAAAAGCGCGAATCGGTGCGGGCAAGGCTACCTACAGGAAGAGGGGGAAAGGTTCGGCGGAAACGGCCCGCCGCATGCTGATTGGAGTGAGCCTGGCCAGGGCAAGAGTTGACCTGCTCGATTCGAAAAGAGCTGCCAAGGCCGCGGCGACGATCAAAAACCTGGAAGCAGATCTCCAGGCTGGAAGGTTCCCGGACTACAAACCCTTGAATGCCAGCCAGGTGTCTCTTGTCAAGACCTCCAATAAAGATGCCCTGCCTTCTGGCGGTGGCTACCCAAAGACCAGCAGCGGTCGAAGAACGGCGCTGGCGAACTGGTTGACGCACCGCAATCATCCCCTGGCGGCCCGGGTGGCTGTCAACCACATCTGGCTGCGGCATTTCGGTACGCCACTGGTTGAGACAGTCAGCGATTTCGGCTTGAGGGCGCCCAGGCCATTGCACCAGGACCTGCTGGATTACCTGGCCCTTGAGTTCATTGAGTCCGGCTGGGACATGAAGCGCCTGCATCGCCTGATGCTCTCATCAAAAGCCTGGCAGCGCAGTTCCTCCAATCTTGCCGCGGACAGGAAGACTCTCGCCGCCGATCCGGGCAATCAGTATTACTGGCGCATGAACAGCCGCCGGATGGAGTCCCAGCTCCTTCGGGACAGCCTGCTTCACCTCGCCGGTACGCTTGATCTGACCCGGGGGGGGCCTCCGGTCACGCCCTCACCCAATGCCCGGCGACGCAGTCTCTATTTCTTTCATTCCAGGGACGGGCGCTCGAAGTTCCTGGCGACCTTCGACGACGCCGATGTCTTTGCCTGCTACCGGCGCAGTGAGAGCATTGTTCCGCAGCAGGCCCTGGCGATGATGAACAGTCAAACGGCGACCGCATCAGCAAAACAGATCGCGGCAACATTCAAGCCCGGCATGAGCTCCGAGGCATTCGCCCGGGCTGCTTTTCTGAAGATACTGGGCCGACAACCGGCAGAAGCCGAGCTGGCTGAAAGCCTGGCATTCCTGGAAGAACAGAAGAAACGCGATTATTTCATTCATGCCCTGATCAACCTCAACGACTTCCTGGTGATTCGATGAACCACGACAAGGCCTGTTCGATTTCAAGGCGAAGTGTCCTGCAATCAGCCCTTGGCTTTGGCACCCTGGCGCTCAACGGCATCATAGCCGCGGAAAAGCATGTTCTGCCGGACGGCCAACCTCACTTCACGCCCAAGGCAAAACGGGTGATCTGGCTGTTCATGCGCGGTGGTGTCAGCCACATGGAAAGCTTTGATCCCAAGCCCGAGCTCAATAAATTTGCCGGGAAATCGATTGGCGAAACACCTTACAAGAGTGTCCTGGACCCTTCAAAAATAAGAAAATTACGCATCCCCATAAAAGGCGATGCCAACGGCCATACCCGCACAAAGATCTTTCCCATGCAGACCGGCTTTAAGAAGTATGGCCAGTCGGGAATTGAGGTCAGTGACTGGTTTCCCCATATCGGCAGCTGTATCGATGACATCGCCGTCATCCGTTCCATGTGGACTAGTGATAACAATCATGGTGCCCAGGTGCAGTTTCACTCTGGCCGTCACTTCCTGGATCCGCGCGTTCCGACCATCGGTGCATGGATCAACTATGGTCTGGGTTCGCTCAGTGACAACCTGCCGCAGTTCATCAACATCGGCCCGCGTTTCTTCGACAAGAAGGATGCCCACTACCTCGGCCCGGCCTATGAAGCGGTCAACCTCAAGATCGATCCCGAGAATCCTCTCGATTATGCCAAGCCAGGCGGCGGCATGACTGCCGCGGATCAACGGAAGAATCTCGAGTTGACCAACAAGCTCAACCGTCTTGCGGCGGAACAATACCCGCTCGATCCGGTCATCGAGGCCAGGATCAAGTCCTATGAGCTGGCCTACCGCATGCAGACAGCCGTTCCGGATGCGCTGGACTTCAAACAGGAATCCGCCGAAACTCAGAAGCTCTACGGGCTCGATCAACAGGAAACCAGAGCCTTCGGTCAGCAGCTGCTGGCGGCGCGGCGTTTTTCTGAGCGCGGTGTTCGTTTCATCCAGATCATGCATGGCGACGGCGCCGCAGGCGCATGGGACAATCATTCGGGATTGAAGAAGGGCCACACAAAGCTGTCGAGGCAGGTCGACCTGCCCACGGCGGGCTTGCTGAAAGATTTAAATCAGCGGGGCCTGCTCAAAGACACCATTGTCGTGTTCGCCACGGAGTTCGGCCGCACCCCGGGTTCCCAGGGCGCCGATGGCCGGGACCATCATTCCTTCGGTTTCAGTGTCTGGATGGCCGGCGGTGGCATTAAGGGCGGCATGACGAACGGAGCAACGGACGAGATGGGCTACCACGCCGTAGAAGATCCCCACTACGTGACCGATGTTCACGCCACGATCAATCACCTCATGGGCATTGATCCACATAAACTGGAAGTCCCAGGCCACAAGCGCCTCGAAAAGGACTTCGGCCATCCCATCCGCGAAATCATCGCCTGAGACAAAATGAACTCGATACATGACATGAAACGGATTGCCGTATTCGCGCTGGTTCTCAATGCAGCACTGCGTGGGTTTATAACCGCGTTTATAGTGGCGTGTTTCGGTTCGTCACTGTCGGCCGAGCAGTCTCGCCCAAACGTGCTGCTGATTCTCTCCGATGATCACAGTTTCCCGCATGTCAGCTGTTACGACGACGAAAACACAAAGCGGTTCAAGAT
>DODI01000336.1:0-7468 GCA_003509045.1 Planctomycetota bacterium
GGTGGAAGAAAGAGCTGGCCGCGGCCGCGAAGCCGCCTGCTCCGCCAAAACCCAAGCCCGAGCCGAAGCCGACCAACGCGTTTCTCGGGGTGGGACACATCGATAACGAGGCAGGGGCCATGGTCACGACGGTCCATCCGGGGAGTCCTGCCGCCGTCGCGGGAATGAAGGAAGATGACCTGATCGTTGCGGTCAATGGCAAGAAGGTGAACTCCGAGAGCCTTGGTGGCGCGGTCACCTTGCACGCTCCCGGGACCACGATCACTCTTGAATACATGCGGGGCGGCAAGAAGGCGAAGGCCGAGGTCAAGCTGGTTGACCGTGACGCCTTCTTCGCGGCGCGCTCCAGCAAGAACTCCGCGGAAAAGGAGCCCGGTCATATCGTGCTCGGCGTAACTGTCGAGGAAGATGGTGAAGGCCTCTTCGCTTTCCAGGTGGAGGATGGATTCACCGGCAAGGCTGCGGGGGTCCCGAAAGGGGACCGGATTACGGGCGTCAACGGCAAGGCCGTGAAGACTCTCGATGAGCTCGAGAGCCTGCTGAAGAAGATCAGGTCGGGGCAGGAGGTCGCGTTGCGCCTGGTGCGGGGAGAGGAGACCATCGATGTTGTGGTGGTGGGTTCATCCGACAAGGGCGGGGCGAAGCTGGTCAGCAGCAAGAGTACGAAGGCTGAGGCCAAGCCGGTAAAGCCCGCTCCGGAGAAAAAGAAAGATCCTCCTCCGGAGAAGAAGCCTGAGCCAGCCGGATTTCTCGGTGTGGGTGTTGGTTCGGTAGAAGGCGGTCTTGAGGTTGAGATCGTGGTGCCCGATTCAGCTGCCGCGGCCTACGGGATCAAGGTCGGGGATGTCATCAAGCAGGTGAACGGCAAGAACACCACCTCCATAGAAGAGCTCAGGGCAGCCCTTGGAGGCGCTCTCGCCGGCGCCGGGGCAAAGGTCCTGCTCAGGAGGAATGGAGCAGATATCACCCTCAACCTGGTGCTGGGCGCTCGCGGCCAGAAGGTGGAGACGCCGAAATCGGCTCCAGCTGTCGCTCCTAAGCCCGCTCCGAAGCCCAAGGAAAAGCCTCCTGAGAAGCCTGAGAAGAAATCTGAGGTGAAGGGGACTCTCGGGATCCACGCCCGCCAGACGGCTGAGGGGCAGGTGGTTATCACGAAGGTGATTCCCGGTGCCGCGGCTGAAAAAGCCGGTATCAAGGCCGGTGACCTGGTCCTGAAGCTTGGAAATAAGGAAGTGGCGAGCCTCAAGGACCTCCAGGATGGGCTGGGTCCTCTCCATGCGGGAGAATCGATCAACCTGAAGATTCGCAGGGGCGATGAAGAAAAAGACGTGAAGGTAACTCTCGGCGAGCCGCTCTCCACTGGAGACGAGGACTGAGGTCCCGTGTCCGTTCGCGGTTGGAGAGAGGGCTGAGCGGAGGCCGGAGCTGCCTTTTAAGGGTGGGCTCCGGCTTTCCTGTTGATGGTGGTGACTAAAGAGTGAAGAAGGAACAGGACAGATCTGCGATTTACCTGGTCGGGTACCGGGCCAGCGGCAAGACGAGCGCCGGCCGCGCGGTCGCCTCGGAGCTTTCACGCCTGTTCGTCGACACTGATCGCCTGGTCGAAGAATCCGAAGGGCGCGCGATTGCGTCGATCTTCGCTGAATCCGGGGAGCCTGTCTTTCGGATGCTCGAGTCAGAGGCGCTGGCCGCGGTCGGCACTCGTGTCCTGGAGGGCGAGAGGTTGGTGGTGGCCACGGGCGGGGGGATTGTTCTCAGCCGGGAGAATGTCGAGCGAATGAGCTCGACCGGATATGTTGTCTGGCTTCGCGCCCCGGCACCTGTCTTGCAGGATCGTATTGAGCGGGATCCTGCAAGCGCTCGCACTCGGCCGGCGCTCTCGGGCGAGAGTGCTGTTGCCGAGGTAGCTGAGGTCCTCGAGCGGCGTTATCCTCTCTATGAGGCCGCGGCCGACTGTGTTGTCGATACAGGTGATCTTGACGAAGAGCAGGTCTGCGGAGCGGTTCTCGAGGCGATAACGGAGCTGCCGAAATAAAATGTACCCAGAGATGTACGATGTTCTGGTTCTCGCTGCGGCCTCGGCATTCGGCCTCTGCGTGGGTAGCTTTCTGAATGTCTGCATCTACCGCCTGCCGCGTGAGGGGCTCAGCGTCGGCAAGCCCCGGAGGTCTTTCTGTCCCTCCTGCAAAGAGAAGATCTCCTGGTCGGACAATATCCCGGTGCTCAGCTGGCTTCTGTTGCGCGGTCGCTGCCGAAGCTGCAGGGAGGCCATCTCCATACGCTATCCCCTGGTAGAGCTTCTCACAGGGGCGCTTTGCGCCCTGGTGACCTGGAAATTTCATCTGCAATTGGACGGCGAACTCACGAGTTGCATCTTCCTCCTGGTCCTCTTCTGCTCCTTACTCGTAGCCGCCTTTATCGATGCCGAGCTCCGGATTCTCCCTGACGAGATCACGATCGGCGGCATGCATCTCATTCCTGTGGCGATGCTGATCTTTCAGGATCTGAGATTTTCCCCCCGGGATGGAATGTCCGAGAGGCTCCTTGTCGGGATCTCGAAATTGATGCCAACCTGGGCGCTCTCGACTGCTTCTGTCGTAGCCATCCTGTCGCTGGTCGGCCTCTTTTTCTTCGCCGCCGGCTGCTGGGTCTATCGCGGCTATCGCCGCTGGCGTCTTCCCGAAGAATCCGATGGCTTCTTCAGCCTCAGCCTGGCGGGTCTGTTGTGCGGGCTTTCAGCCGCCCTGGTGGCCGGTGTCTGTGTCCTGCCGGGTTTCGTGGAATCGAAGGCGGCCTACAATCTCACCAGCTCCTTGCTGGGGATGCTGGCCGGCAGCGGGGTGGTCTTTATCGTCGGGGTTGTCGGTACACTTGTTTTCAGGAAGCCGGCTATGGGCTTTGGCGACGTAAAGCTCATGGGCCTGCTGGGAGCCCTCGCAGGCTGCTGGGGTGTCATTACGGGGTTCTTTCTCGCCTGTATGCTGGGTTCCCTGGTTGGTATTCCCAGGCGCCTTCTGTATGGTAACCGGCATCTCGCCTTCGGCCCTTTCCTGATCATTGCCGGGGTTTTCGTCTACCTGTGGCCGGATGCAGTCGATTTCGCCCTGAAATGGTACATGGGGCTGTTCGCCGGCTGAATCAAATGGCTGGAGCTGGCCTTCAAGGTGGTGATAAAGCATTTTTTTCGCTAGTGGCTTGCCATTGGACGGGTGCTTTAGATAACCTAATGTCAGAGTACCGGGACCTGCCGGGCATAAAAGAGGCGGAGTGAAGAGAACCCCTGCCTCGCCGGCTGCCTCCAGGAACTCCTGACAGAGGACTTTTAAGTAATCACAGCCCTGGATGTCGGGCAATGTTTTCCGGCAAGGCCGGGGGAAGACCACAGGAGAAGAAGAGTGATGAGCAAGAAGCTTGTTTACAGGTTTGCTCTGGTCTGTTTGCTGGGATTGTTGTCTTCGGGTTGCGCTATCCCAGGCCTGAAGGAAGCGAACCAACGTCTCAAAGAGCAGAATGACCGCCTTGTAAGCGAGAACAATCGTCTCGAACAGGAGCTGGCCTCTTCTCGCGGCGGCGGCGGAGCGGCGGCAGCGGTGGCGAATACGCCTGCGAGAAAGGAGGCGGCTTCCGATCTCCTGATCCCCGCTGATTCCGGAATTGACGCCAATGTCCAGATTGAGCGAACAGCCGAGGGAATCAAGCTGACGATTCCTCAACAGGTTTTCTTCGCTCCCGGAAAAACCGAGCTCACCAGCACTGGAAAGGGAGTACTCCAGAATATTGGTCGATTGCTCAACAACAATGATTACAGCGACAATACGGTCCGGGTTGAGGGGCACACCGATGATCAGCCTGTTGAGAAGGTTCGCGACAGGTATCCGTCGAATTGGGAGCTGTCGACAGCCAGGGCCTGCACGGTAGTTCGCTACCTGGTCGGTAGTGCGGGGGTAGCGAAGTCCCGGATATATCCGGCCGGGTTCGCGGATACTCGGCCGCTCGCTACCGGAAAATCAATCGACTCGCGCCAGAAGAACCGGCGCGTCGAGATCACGATATTGAATCAAGGGGCCTGACAGCAGAGCAGGCAGCAGGGTGGAGGAAGCCGCGGGAGCATAAGTCTCCAGCGGTTTCTTTTTTATCGCCCCACGCGGCCCTGGGGAATTGTCTACATCGTGTACAGATGACGGCTCTCTTCGTCAAAAGGTCTTCGAGATGATATTCTTTTCGGGTTTCGTCCCTGTTCGGGCAGGGGTGAGATGGATCGGGGTATGGGGTTAACTCCAGTTTCTAAGGAGGAGATCCATGTTGTCGTTGGAACTACTCGCCAGGCAGTTGGTCGAGAGAGAGGGGTCGGACCTGCATATTGCAGCGGGCTCGCCGCCCATGATGCGTATTGACGGCAGCCTCATTCCCGCAGGGGAAGAGAAGCTCTCTGCTGAAGCTACTCGAAAGCTGGTCTATGGAATTCTAAACAGCGAGCAGGTCGAGCGTTTCGAGGAAGAGCTGGAGCTTGACATGTCCTTTGGAATCGAGGGGCTGGGAAGGTTCAGAACCAATGTCTTCATGCAGCGTGAAGCAGTCGGATCCGTGCTGAGGGTCATTCCCCAGGAGACGATCCCCTTTGCCCAGTTAGGGCTTCCTTCGCAGGCCTGTGAGCGAATCTGCAATCTACGAAAAGGCCTGGTCCTCGTGACAGGAGCGACGGGCAGTGGAAAGTCGACGACCTTGTCATCGATGGTTGATCACATCAACGCATCGAGAAGCGAACACATCATGACGATCGAGGATCCCATCGAGTTCATCCACCAGAACAAGGGATGCCTTGTGAATCAGCGCGAGGTCGGATCCGACACTCATGGATTTCAGAACGCCCTGAGGACAGCCTTGCGGCAGGATCCGGATGTGATCATGGTCGGCGAAATTCGTGACCAGGAGACCATCTCCGCGGCCCTGACCATCGCGGAAACCGGACACCTGACGTTCGCCACTCTTCATACCAACTCGGTGGTGCAGACGGTGAACAGGATCGTCGATGTTTTTCCCGCTCATCAGCAGGCCCAGGTGAGGACGCAGCTCTCCTTCACGCTCGAGGCGATCTTTTGCCAGCAGCTGGTTCCCAGGGATGGTGAGAGAGGAAGGGTGCTCGCGGCTGAGGTGCTGATGGCAACGCCCGCGGCGCGCGCCCTGGTTCGGGAGGACAAGGTTCATCAGCTGGAGTCGGTGGTCCAGACCGGCGGCAGGCTCGGGATGAGGACAATGAACCAGAGCCTGCTGGAGCATTGCAATGATGGACAGATCAGTTTCAAAAACGCTCTACGGTATTCGCCGACACCTGATGATATCGAGCGTATGTACAAAAAGAGCGGCGGTGTTTGTGTCTGAGAGATGAGGATTGGATTCAGGGTGCAAGATGACCAGGAGTAAATTTGACAAGCGGCTTGGGAATATTCTCTCTCGCAGGAATATGGTCAGCGAGGATGAGCTCGCCCGGCATATGGAGACCGCGGAGAGCGAATCCCGTTCGCTGACACAGGTCCTGCTCGATGGTGACCAGCTGGGCGAGGCCGACCTGCTGGAGGTTCTGAGCGAGGAGACGAGATTTCCCGCAGTGGATGTCTTCAAGGTGAGGCCGGAGAAGAGCGTTGTCGATCTTCTGCCGGAGAACCTGGCCTCCTATTATGGCGTTGTGCCCGTATCCCGGGTGGCCAACGTGCTGACGCTGGCGGTCTCGAATCCCTTCGATATTCTCCAGCTGGACGATATCAGGATAGTGACAGCCTGTGAGATCAGGCCTGTGCTCTCGACCGAGCCGGCGATTCGCAAGGCGATCCCCGAGATCTACAACCGCGGCCAGCAGATGGTCGATGATCTTCTCGACGACATGAACGAGGAGGAGGTGGAGGTCAAGCAGAAGGCCATCGATGATTCAAGGGCCGCTGACCTGGGACTGCTCGCCGAGGAGTCCGGGCAGGCCCCGGTGGTCAAGCTGGTCAACCTCATCATCGTTCAGGGAATCAAGAAGAAGGCCAGCGATATCCATATTGAGCCGCTCGATAACGATGTCCGGGTCCGCTATCGCGTGGATGGGGTTCTCCACGAGAGCATCCGTCCGCCCAAGAGAATGCAGAATGCCCTGGTGAGCCGAATCAAGATCATGTGCGGCCTGGATATCGCCGAGAGGCGCCAGCCGCAGGACGGCAAGTTCCAGATCACCATGGAGGGGCGGAAGATTGATTTCCGCGTGTCGACCCTGCCGCTGGCCACCGGAGAGAAGGTCGTGATGAGGATTCTCGATTCGACCAGCCTGAGCCTCGGCCTGGCGGATCTCGGCTTTGAGCAGAAAGCCCTGGATGATATCTACGAATCCATTGCGAGACCCTACGGGATGATTCTGGTGACCGGACCGACCGGCAGCGGAAAGTCGACGACTCTCTATTCGGCAATCCGGGAGGTCATGAACGTCGAGGACAATATTGTTACCGTAGAGGACCCCATCGAGTACCAGCTCGAGGGGGTGAACCAGGTCCAGGTCAACACCAAGCAGGGGCTCACCTTCGCCGCCTCGCTGAGGTCGATTCTTCGCCAGGATCCGGATACCATCCTGCTTGGAGAAATTCGTGACCAGGAGACCGTTGAGATCGCCGTGAAGGCCGCTCTCACTGGGCACCTGGTCTTCTCGACGCTTCACACCAACGACGCACCCTCGAGTATCACCCGCGTGGTGGACATGGGCGTGGACCCGTTCCTTGTCGCCTCTGCGCTGGTTTGCGTCTGCGCCCAGCGGCTCGCGCGGAGCCTCTGCGAGGAGTGCCGCAGGCCGATGGAGGTTGTTCCGCAGGCGGATTACCTGGCCTCGCTGGGCTTCTCCAGCAAGGAGACCGGCAAGTTCGAGCTGATGGAGGCTGTTGGATGCCAGCGTTGCTCGCAGGGCTACAAGGGCCGTTTCGCTCTGCTTGAGACCATGCCGATTACCAGCGGGCTTCAGCGGGTGATCATCGATGGCGGCTCGGCGATGGACATCAAGGAGAGAGCGATAGAGGACGGGATGATCACCCTGAGGCGCTGCGGAATATTGAACACATTGAAGGGCAGGACCAGCCTGGAGGAGATACTCCGGGTTACGGTCGGGGATTGAATCATTCAAAACAGAGGCAGCTGAATATGTGGGAGGTTCGCGATGACCGTTGAGGTCTTTTCATACAAGGCGCGGGGAACAGATGGACAAACCAGCACCGGGGTGCTCAAGGCTGAGAGTGAATCGGATGCCGTCAAGGAGCTCCACCAGGGAGGCCTGACGGTGATCTCGCTCGACAGGGATGCCGGCGGCAAGGCCGCGGCCCCGGGCGGCAGCTCAGCTCCTTTCAGCGGCCTTTTCTCCCGTTCGCGGGAGGTTCCCGCTCACAAGGCTCGAGTCAAGGATGCCGAGATGGTGGTCTTCACCCGCCAGTTGGCGACGATGGTGGGATCAGGT
>DODI01000292.1:0-2575 GCA_003509045.1 Planctomycetota bacterium
GGTGGGGCCGCTGACATCCAGAGGTGGTCGCCAATTGCCGCCTCCGGAGGAGCCCTGCGTTTTCCAGTCGCCGGGGGGGCTCTGGGTGGCCAGCCAGGTTTCGTTGGTGGCGATCATGCCCAGGGGGCCGCCTGAAGAATCCGAAAGTTCGAGCACCGCCATGAGACCGCCCGGGCCGCCCTGGTTGGCGCATTCCACGGCGAAGAGGTTTTCGCCCTTCTTGAGAGCCTGGCGGGTCTCAATGCGGTTCACTCTGTTCCAATCGGAACCGCTGGCAATCTTTTTCCCGTTGAGCCAGGCGGTGAAAACGTTGTCGCAGGTGATGTGGAGTACCGCCTTTGGGGGGACCGCGTCAAGGTTGAACTTCTTGGCGAACCAGGCTCGTTCGTTATCCTGTTTCGTGGAGGGCCAGATACACTTGGGAACGGCTCCGTGGTTCGGCGGAGTCTTGCCGGCGAGGGAGACCAGCAGGGCGGCGAAGGAATTTGCGCGCGCCGGGTTGCGGCTCATGGTGTCGAGAATCCGGTGGTAGACGGCCGACTCTCCCTTTCGCTTGCCGGAGGTGATGGACCTGACGACCGAGGCGTACTGGTCGATGGTCTTTCCATCGCGAGCGACCCGGTTGGCGCAGCTTTGGACCAGGCCGTCATCTCTTCCAAAGAGTCCAGCGATGAAGATGCCTTCCTCCCCGGCGGGAAGGGGCTGGGAGCAGAGCGCGGCCAGCAAGGCGTCTTTCTTCCCCGGGTCAGTGGCAGCCTTGTATTTCTCGAGCAGAAGCTTGCCGATTGAGGGGTGGCTTGCCTGTTTCAGCAATTCGAGGACTTTCTTTCGGCCGTCCTCATCCCTGGCGTTGTTGTAGAGGCGGACCAGGATGGGTCCGGCCTGCGATGAGTTCCTGATGGATGCCAGGATATGCCCGGAGAGCTGGCTGCCGGGTACGACCCGGTCGGCGAGGCCTCCCAGCCCATCTGCATGGTGCTGGGCAATCTGGTTCAGCACGGTACCCCAGAAGCCCTTGAACTGGCGTCCCTTGCCCTGGAATTGGGAGAACCAGCCCTTCTGTGTCGTCGACAGCCAGCTGGCAAAACGAGCTGACTCCTGCTCGTTCCAGCCGGATGGGATGTTGGCCATCATTCGGGCGAGATGGAATTGGGCGATGGGGTCTTTTTCCGTTTCGAGCATAGCCAGCAGCGGCGCGAAGGCGGAGGGGGCCTGGTAGCCGCTGAGGACCCTCGCCTGCTCCCACCTGATCTCGGAATCGGCGTCCGGATAGCCGGTGAGCAGGTAGCGGGAAACCCTGGCTGCGAGCTCCTTGTTTTCCGCCACCTGGCCTTTGAAAAGGCCCAGGATGCGAAGGAAGTCGAGGCGGTCTTCTTTCTTCGCCGGAGGTTTGGAAAGAAGACGTTCGACGACCTCCTGGACATGCGGGGCCCCGGGGGCTTCCCGCCTGATGCTTCCCGCCACAAGGGCCCGCATCCATACCCTCGAAGACTTGTGCCGGAGAGCATCCTGGATGAACTCTTTTGTGGGACGATGGGCGAGGGCTGTCATGGCGGCGTAACGAACGAATCGGTCTTCGTCATCGAGCCGGGAGATCAGCTTGCCGGTGGCGCTCTGGGTCCCGAATCGTGAGAGCGCCTCTGCGGCTCGTCTGCGGACAAAGGGATCGCTGTCGTCGAGAAGCTTCAGGGCGGCAGGGATCTCGCTCGAATCACCGCGGATTCCGACCAGCCAGGCGGCCTGGGCCCTGATCTCGGTGGTGCCGTCTGCCGCAAGGCTGTTGATGAAGGAAGCGGGAAGCTTCTTGAAGCCGGGGGAGAGCAGGCGGATAGCCCTGAGCCGCTGACGAGTTTCGCGCCCCCTCTCGAGGGCCGCCGCTCGCAGCTTTTCGTCAACTCCGGCGCCGATCTTCTTTTTGCCAGTCTCTTCCCGCTGGCGACACCATTCTGACATCGGCTGCGGCAGGGCGAGAAGCGCGTCTATGGTCGACGCGGGGGCTGTCGCCTTCGGGGAGATCGGCTTGACAGTTGGCTTCACGGACGGATCGTAGAAGATCCTCCAGACTCCCTGGTTGTGATCGGTCACGAGGATGCTTCCGTCAGGGGCGACATCTACATCGACCAGGGCGAAGTTGATGCGGCCACCCTTGTGATCTTTCGCTCCACGTTTGGCCTGGGCGAGGACTGTCATCTTCGCCTTCCAGGTGGCTCCAGCGCGGTCGAGCTCAAAGGCGCAGAGTCGTCCCGGGTTGGCGTAGCCCCCGGAGGTGGCGGATTTCCACAGGTAGTCGCAGGCGATAAAGGCGTCCCGGTATTTTTCGGGGAATTGCGTGTGCTCGTAGAAAATCCCCCAATTGGGCGAGCCGCGTCCGACATTGAGGACTCCGGGAAGGCAGTCGAGGTAGTAGGAGGGGTAGGCGCCAACGCCCTGCCAGCCCTGGTCGCTGCCGGTGGCCCAGTGGTTCAGGCGAACCGGGCGGTACCACGGTAGGTCAACGTGCCATTCCATGTCGCTGTCGAAGCTGAAGAACTCTCCGAGGTAGTTCATGCCGAGGCTCGGCGGGTTGCGGCCGCCG
>DODI01000075.1:0-253 GCA_003509045.1 Planctomycetota bacterium
CTCCTCGAGCAATCAGCGGATTACGCCAGGCTGGTGCTGGTGAATGACCGCTCCGATGATGGGACGGGGGAGCTGGCCCGCAAGCTGCTGGCGGAGAGCGCCGCCAGTGAGACCTCGGAGGTCCTGGAGGGGGACGATCCTCCGCCGGGATGGTCAGGAAAGATCTACGCGGCCTCCACAGCGGTCAAGGCGCTCATCGAGGCGCCTGGAGGCAGCGCGATCCGCTGGTTTCTCTTCACCGATGCCGACATTC
>DODI01000075.1:648-4504 GCA_003509045.1 Planctomycetota bacterium
ATGGTCCGGCTGAATACCGAGAGCTCGTGGGAGAGACTGCTGGTTCCGGCCTTTGTCTGGTTTTTTCAGCTCCTCTATCCTTTCAGATCGGTGGTGAAGGATTCTTCGCGTGTGGCAGCTGCAGCGGGCGGCTGTATCCTGGTCTCGAGGGAGTACCTGGAGAAGATCGGCGGGCTGGAGTCGATCGGAAAGGAGATCATCGATGACGTCTGTCTCGCTGCCAGGGTCAAGGCCGCCGGCGGCGGCCTCTGGCTTGGGTTTTCCAGGACCATGGTCTCGTTGAGACGCTCGACGCGGCTGGGGGAGATCTCGGAGATGGTGACCCGGACCGCCTTTGACCAGCTGGGCTACAGGTATTGGTTGCTCCTCTTGACCCTGGCCGGGTTGTTCGCCTTCTTTATCTCTCCGCCGCTGTTGTGCGTCGCGGCGCTGGCGCTGGATGAGCCGCTGACGGGATTGGCCGCGGCGCTGGCAATGTCACTGCAAACTGTGAAATACTGGCCGGCGGCGAGCCATTACGGTCTGCCTCCGCGCTACGCGCTGAGCCTCCCCCTGGCAAGCTGCTTCTATCTGTGGATGACTTTTCTCTCTGGCTGGAATCATCTTCTCGGCCGCGGAGAGACCTGGCGGGGAAGAGCCCTTGGGCCGAGTGAACATTGAGCGCAAAGGAATAAAAAATGTTTATCAAGCGACTGGACGACTGTGTCGAGATTATCGCCAACGATGGCTGCCGTCTGAAGGAGCTCCTGCACAGCGACCGGGATGATGTGGAGCTGCCCTATTCCCTCGCCTATGCCCGGGTAGAGGCCGGCAAGGGGACGCATCCTCACAAGCTGGCGGTCCAGGATGAGGTGTATACGATTCTCAGCGGCGCCGGGGTTATGCACATTGGCGAGGAGCGGGAGGAGGTGGGCGCTGGTGATACCATCGTGATCCCGGCTGGGGCCGAGCAGTGGATCGAGAACACCTCGGAAGGAGAGCTGGTGTTCACCGCCCTGGTGAGTCCTCCCTGGCGTGAAGAGGATGACCTTCTCACCTGATCCGTCGTCGACGGCGCGGAAAAACTAAGCCTGACGGGCGCATGCGCGGGGTGTTAGGATGCAAGGTAATGAAACGCAGCGGGAAGGAATCCAAGGCGCATCTCAACAGGGATGCGGCCTGCCTCGTTGAGGATGGGCGCGTGCCGTTGGCGGCGCGCATGCGTCCCCGCACCCTGGACGAATTCATCGGGCAGCCCCATATTCTGGGAGAGGGCAAGCTGCTCAAGAGGGCGATCGAGGCCGACAGGGTGACCTCGGTCATCTTCTGGGGGCCGCCCGGCACGGGCAAGACGACGCTTGCAAGGGTCATCGCCAACGCCACCCGGTCTAAGTTCGAGACCATCAATGCGGTTCTTGCCGGGGTGAAGGATATCCGCGAGGTTGTCGCCCGGGCCGCGGAGAGGCTGAAGGAACACAGCTTCGAAGATTCTCAGCGAACCATTCTTTTTGTCGACGAGGTGCATCGCTTCAACAAGGCCCAGCAGGATGCCCTGCTGCCGCACGTGGAGAACGGCACGATCACCTTCATCGGCGCGACGACCGAGAATCCTTATTTTTCGGTGATCAAGGCCCTGGTGAGCCGTTCGAGAATTTTCGAGCTTCGCTCACTTGCCGACGAGGAGCTGCGGGAGATCCTGGTGGCGGCGCTCAATGACGAGGAGAGGGGCTTCGGCGGGCTGCAGCACGAGGTGGCGGCTGAGGCTCTCGATCACATCGTTCAGATGGCCTCCGGAGATGCCCGCAATTCGCTGAACGCGCTGGAGCTGGCGCTGGTGACGACACCGCCCGGAAAGGATGGCGTGGTCGTGGTCGACCTCACCGTCGCCGAGGAGTCCATCCAGCAGCGGGCGCTGCTCTACGATAAGGATGGAGACATTCACTACGATATGATCAGCGCCTTCATCAAGAGCCTGCGCGGCTCTGACCCGGACGCGGCCCTCTACTGGATGGCCCGGATGATTCGCGCCGGCGAGGATCCTCTCTTCCTGGCGCGCCGCATGGTGATTTTCGCGAGCGAAGATGTCGGGATGGCGGACCCGCTGGCGCTGGTCGTGGCCAACAACGCCGCGGACGCCACCCGCTTCGTCGGTCTTCCGGAGTGCCAGTTCAGCCTCTCCCAGGCCTGTATCCATCTTGCCACGGCACCCAAGTCTAATTCGACGATGGCGTATTACGAGGCTGTCGCGGCCGTCAACAGCGGAGCAGATGACGAGGTTCCTAACCATCTCAAGGATTCATCCCGCGACAAGGAAGGTCTCGGGCACGGCAAGGGCTACAAATATCCGCACGCCTTCCAGGAGCATTGGGTGGCCCAGCAATACCTGCCCAATGGCCTGCAGGGCAATTACTTCTACAAGCCGGGTGACCAGGGTTTTGAAAAAAAAGTCGCGGATCGAATAGAGTGGCTGCGCAAGGAGCAGGAAGAGGGTCTTGGCAAGGGCGGAGCCGAGCCTCGAGGGGAAAAGAGCTGAAGATGAAAAGGCGTGGAATATGTTGATCAGAAAGGCTGCGGTTATCGGCGCCGGCACGATGGGGTGTGGGATCGCCACCCACCTGGCGAATGCCGGGGTACCCTGCCTGCTGCTGGATATCGTTCCCGAGGGCGAGGGAGAGCGCTCCCGGATCGCAACGGATGCGATTGGCCGGGCTCTCAAGTCACGGCCGCCCTCCTTCATGGACCCTTCGGATTCGTCGCTCCTGAGCGCGGGCAATATCGAGGATGATCTCGAGGCGCTGGGAGAGTGCGACTGGATCATCGAGGCGGTTACCGAGGATCTCGATGTCAAGCGCGGCATCTACGAACGGATCGCTCCGCATCGCCGTGCGGGATCGATCATCTCATCGAATACATCGGGTATCTCCCTGGGGCTCCTGACAGAAGGTCTGGACGATGATTTTCGCAGCTCCTTCCTGGTGACCCATTTCTTCAACCCGCCGCGCTATATGTACCTGCTGGAGCTGGTTCGGGGGCCGGACACCTCCGAGGAGATCTTCTCCGCCGTTCGGGAGTTCGCCCAGAAGCGCCTGGGCAAGGGCGTCGTCGAATGCAAGGACACTCCGAATTTCATAGCCAATCGAATCGGCGTTCTCTGTATGGGAGCCTCCTGCGTCTACCAGGAGGAGACGGGCCTGAGCATTGAGGAGATCGATGCGATCACGGGACCTGTTATTGGCCGGCCGAAGACAGCCACCTTCAGGCTTCATGACCTGGTGGGTATAGATGTCGCCCTCATGGTGATGAAGAATGTCTACGACCTGGTTCCTGACGATGAGAGCCGAGAGCTCTTTCGGGCTCCGGCCTTTCTCCAGCGGATGGTGGATGAGGGGAAGCTCGGGAGGAAGAGCGGCGGCGGCTTCTACAGGAAGGAGGGCAAGGAGATCCTTGTGCTCGACCTGGAGTCCTTCGAATACCAGCAGGCGAAAGAGGTCAGCTTTTCTTCGCTGGACAGCGCGCGGAAGGAGAAGGAGCTGCCGGCTAAGATTCAGGCCCTGGCAGGCGGCGAAGACCAGGCCTCGGTCTACGTCTGGAAGCTGCTGTCGGAGACCATGCTCTACAGCGCCAGGATGGTACCCGAGATCTGCGATGACATTCTGAGCGTGGACAGGGCGCTTCGCTGGGGTTTCAACTGGCAGCTGGGGCCCTTTGAGCTCTGGGATGCCCTGGGCGTCAGGGCTACCGCCGACCGACTCGAGAAGGAAGGCCGGGAGATTCCCGCGCTTGTCGAAGAGCTGCTTCGCGGCGGCAGCCACAGCTTCTATTCAACCGCCGGCGAGGGAACGAAGAGGCGCCCATCGGTTTTTGTTCCGGCAAGCCG
>DODI01000327.1:0-8556 GCA_003509045.1 Planctomycetota bacterium
GATGATGTCTTTCAGCCCATCGCCATCCATGTCGACCAGGCAGACCGAGTGCATCTGGGAGAACCTGACCCCGTAGGCGTTGTCCGCCGGCTTACCGCCCATGATCAGGTGCTTCCTGAAGGAGATGCTTCCGTCCTTTTTTTCCTGTTCCAGCCACGCCAGGCCGTAATTGTGCGCGTCCATGCTGGCGATGATGTCCATGTCGCCATCTCCATCGACATCGTAGGTGTACATCTGTGACCCACCGCTGGTGCCTAACTTGACGTCATGCTTCTTCCAATTGGTGACCTCGCCGGGAGCACCGGGCTCTTTTCCTGGCGGTTGTTCCCACCAACCGTTGACCATCATGAAATCCGCTTTTTTGTCGCCGTTCACATCACCGAAGCCCAGGCCGTGCTGGTAGCGTCCCCAGCCCTCCTTCTTGGAGATCGGGAAGAAGCGCCAGGGTTGGGTGAGATCCGCTCCGGGGCGGGCGTATCCCAGGCGGCCACCGGTGTGGAAAATCAATTCGGGCTTTCCATCGCCGGTGATGTCATCGAAGCGGGGGGATTCATTGTCGACCGCCGGGTGCATCAGGTGTTTCTTCCAGGCGCCCTCGGTTTTACCATCGGGATTTTCAAACCAGTGGACCGCCTTGCCGGGCCACTCATTCACCAGGATGTCATCGTAACCATCGGAGTTGACGTCGTTGACCATGGTGATGAAGTTGTTGGAGTAGCCCTTCGGTTCGAACGCCTTGACGGGATAGAGTTCGTGCCTGGTTTTAAACTCCGGCCCCTCGTACCAATGCGGACCGTAGACCGCGTCCATGTTCCCATCCTTGTTGAAGTCGCCAAATCCCGAGCCCTCGGCGTAGAAGGTGGTGGTCAGGACGATCTTTCTGAAGGTTCGTACTTCGTAGGTCTCATCGGCGGGCAGGGTGCCTGCAAGGAGACTGAGCAGGATGGTGCAGAGCAGGAAGGTCTTGTTGATCATTTTGTTTTTTCCGACCAGGTTCGTCATGGATTTTATACGCGATTTTCAGTCGACGCCCATCATACGGAGACGCACCCTCGAGCGCCTGCTATTTTCAATCGAAGAGGATGCCATCGGACTGGTCATTGACGAGTTGGCCATGGTGGGAAATACTCAACGACAATGAAACCCATCGACCGCCGTCAATTTCTGTCAACCACCGCCGCTCTTGCCGTGGCGCCACTGGTGAGGGCCGAAGAGAAGTTCCGGCTCAATTACATTCTCTCTTCCTGCATGTACGGCACCCTGCCGCTCGGGACGATCGTTCCGGAGGTGTCGAAGACCGGGGCCGGGCAGCTCGATATCTGGCCGCGTGTCCACGGCAACCAGCGCGAACAGCTCGAGAAAATGGGCCACGAGAAATTCACAGCCCTGCTTCAGAGGCACAAGGTGAGCCTCGGTTGCATTACGCGCTACGACCTCGGCCCCTTTGGCTTGAAGGATGAGATGAAGGTTGCGGCGAAGCTCGGAGCGAAGGTCCTGGTCTGCGGCGGCAAGGGACGCAGGGGGCTGAAGGGGAGTGAGCTCAAGGCGGAGGTGAAGAAGTTCGCCGGCCTGATGAGGTCCCAGATTGCCGCGGCGGAAAAAGCCGGGGTCACCATCGCGATCGAAAACCACGGCAGCAACCTCATCAACACGCCGGATTCGTTGAAATGGCTGGTAGAGCTGATTCCCTCCAAACACCTGGGTGTCGCGCTGGCACCCTACCATCTCGAGGGAGGGGGGCTCGACAGTGCCGGCCTGGCAGCGCTTATAGAAGCCCTTGGCAACAGGATTGCCATGTTCTACGCCTGGCAGCACGGCATGGGTTGCATGAAGAAGCTGCCCAAGGAGCAGGAGCTCCTGCAGCTGCCCGGACGGGGCAAGCTGGACTTCGCTCCTGTAGTGAAGGCGCTGAAGAAGGTCGGGTACAGGGGGCTGACAAGCATCTTCATGCATCCGGTCCCACGGGGTATTCCCATCCTGGCGGATGCAGCATCCTGCACCGCCGAGATCAACAGGGCTCGCAGGTATCTCGACGGCTGTATCTGAGGGGATTTCCAGGCTTGCCGGCACCCCTAATTGTTTCCCCCGGGATCCGCACATGGTGGCGTGAACTTGCTATAATTAAAAGCGCCTGGAAATATGAAATGCGATCGTTCCTCCTGGAGAGCCGAAGGGAAACATGATCAACACCATGACGAGACCGTATCTCCTATTGTTTTTACTGGTAGCCGGAGCGCTTCCGGCCCAGGAGCTCGACCGCGCCGGCGTTGACTTCTTCGAGGCGAAGATTCGCCCCATGCTGGTGAAGCATTGCTACAGATGCCACAGCGCCGGGGCGGCGGCTAAGAAGAAGCTCAAGGCGGAGCTCTATCTCGATACCCGGCAGGGCGTTCTCAAGGGAGGCGAGAGCGGTCCTGCCCTGGTGCCGGGTAAGCCGGCCGAGAGCCTGCTCATCAGCGCGCTCCAGCACAAGGATCTCAAGATGCCACCCAAGACCCGGCTCAATGATGAGCTGGTCGCTCACTTCGTCAAGTGGGTGCAGATGGGGGCGCCTGATCCCCGCGACGGGCAGGTCGTCGAGGCCGCAGCCGGAACCGATATCAAGAGTGGTAAAAAGCATTGGGCGTTTCAATCGCTTGCCGGGGGGGAGCCTCCGGCGGTGAAGGACGCCGCCTGGGGGAAGACCCCGGTCGATCGTTTTGTTCGCGCCCGGCAGGAGGCCGCGGGTATCACTCCTAATCCTGCCGCAGATCCCCGAACGCTCATTCGCCGGGTGACATTTGACCTCGTTGGGCTGCCGCCCGGGCCGGGAGAGGTGGAGGATTTCGTCAAGAAGGCGGCCACCGACCTCGATGGAGCCTACAGCGCTCTGCTGGACAGGCTGCTTGCCAGCGAGCATTACGGTGAGCGCTGGGCGCGTCATTGGCTGGACATCGTTCGCTTCGCCGAGAGCAATGGCTACGCCTTTGATGGAGACCGTCCCAACGCGTGGCATTTCAGGGATTTCGTGATCAAGGCGCTGAATTCCGACATGCCGTACGACGAGTTCGTTCGCCTGCAGATCGCCGGTGACCTGCTGGCCGACACCAGCTCAAAGACCGACGACCAGGCTGATTCCGCGGTCAGAAACCTCGCGGCGACAGGCTTCCTGGTAGCCGGGCCCTATACGACCCAGCAGACCCAGAAGGAGCGCGAGCGAAGCCGCTATGAGCAGCTCGATGACATTGTCAGTACGATCGGTACCTCGTTGCTCGGCCTGACGGTAGGCTGCGCGCGCTGCCATTCGCATAAATTCGACCCGCTGCCTCAGCGCGATTACTACCGGTTCATTTCCAATTTCTCGGATGTCGGTTTCGCCAATACCGAGGTCAATTCGAACCCCGGAAAGTACAACAAGGCCAAGAGCGAATACGACACTGTCCACGCTCCCCTGGTCGCTGCCCGTACGGCCTACGAAAAGGACAAGCTGCCGGGGAATCTCGATCAATGGATCGCGGCAAGAAAGTCCCGAGTTGGTACCGACCCGGATGCCGGGCCTCCCCTGAAGCTCAGCCCCTGGCATCATGCAGGAGGTTTTTCCGCGCCGGACTTCAAGAAAGCCTTCGATACAGCCTTCCCGCCTGAAAAAGGGGTCGACCTTGCTGCCAGCTACCTTGCTGGAAAGGTCCAATGGGTTCAGCAGCCGAGCTGGAATGATGGAGTGGTTCATAACCATTTCGGTCCCGACAATGCCGCGAATTACATCTACCGCACGATCGAGGCTGCAGAAGAGAAACAGGTCGTTCTCTCCTTTGGCAGCGATGATGGTATCAAGGTCTGGCTGAACGGTCAGGAGGTTCGTGCCAACCAGGCCTCGCGGGGAGCCGCCGCTGACCAGGAGCTGGTTCCGGCTAAGCTCAAGAAGGGTGAAAATAACCTGCTCGTTAAAATCGTCAATGGCAGCGGGACGTCCGGTTTCTATTTCAGGGTGATGCCCGGCATCGGCAAGGACATCGAGGGCGCCGGCAACTGGCACCACGTCGGTCCCTTCCAGGCGGCCAACCATGACCAGGCCTTCGCCACCGTATTTGCGCCGGAAAAAGGCGTCGATCTCGCCCAGGGGTATGAAGATGGCAAGCTGAAGTGGACCGAGCAACCCGGCTGGAAAGACAGCGTGGCTCACAATGAAGAGCTCACAGGCAATAATTGCGCCAACTATCTTTACCGGGTGGTTGAATCGGAAACCGCGCAGCCGGTGGCGCTCAATCTCGGCAGTGACGATGGCATCAAGGTCTGGGTCAACGGCCGGGAGGCGCTGGCGAAGAAGGTTGGCCGCAATACCGCCGCGGCGGGCCAGGAGAAGGCCAATATCCAGCTCGCTGCCGGTCGCAACGAGATCCTTGTGAAGATCTCCAACGCCGGGGGCAAATCAGGTTTCTATTTCCAGGCGACGACCATGGAGACCCCGGTTGAGCTCCAGGGGATCGCTGATACAGAGCGCGAAAAATGGAATGCCGATCAGAAAAAGAAGCTGGTCGAATGGTTCAAGGGATATGACCGCCAGTGGCTGGCCCTCCAGAAACAGGTGGCGCTGCAGGAGAAGAAGCAGCCGAAGGCCGAAAAGGTCTCGGTATTCGCCGCCCGTGTGCGCGGAACGAGCTACCAGTTTGGAGAGGACACCTTCAAGGCCTATCACCTGCGGCGCGGCAACGTGGACAATAAAGAAGAGCTGGCCGTACCCGGCTACCTGCAGGTCTTGATGCAGACGGAGAACCAGGAGCGGCACTGGCTGGCTGATCCCAAGGCGCCTGAGAAGCAGCGCGCCGGCCGTCTCGGCCTCATCGACTGGCTGACCGATTCCGAGAAGGGCGCGGGCCACCTGCTGGCGCGCGTTATGGTCAACCGTCTCTGGCAGCATCATTTCGGCCGGGGAATTGTCGCCACGCCGAGCGACTTCGGCACCCGGGGCGAGCGCCCTTCCCACCCGCTCCTGCTTGACTGGCTGGCGGCGGAGCTGATCCGCGGTGGCTGGCGGCTCAAGCCGATCCACAAGTTGATCATGTCCAGCGCCGTTTATATGCAGGGTAATGGAAGCTCCGACAGCGTCAGGAAGAAGGATCCTGAGAACCTGCTCCTTTGGCGCAGGGGGGCTCGCAGGCTCGAGGCGGAGATCATTCGTGATACGCTTCTCAGCGTGAGCGGTACGTTGAACCCGGCCATGTACGGCAAGGGCACCCTCGACCAGAGGAATACGAGGCGAAGCGTCTACCTGACCGTCAAGCGCAGCAGGTTGATTCCCATATTGCAGCTGTTTGACGCACCTGACACGATGCAGGGAATCGCTACGAGGGAAGAGAGCACAGTCGCTCCGCAGGCGCTCGCCCTGCTGAACTCTCCGATCATTCGAGATGCCGCCGCGAAGTTCGCTGCCCAGGTACGCGCCGGGGACAAGGTCTCCCTCGAGGAATCGATCGACCGCGCCTACCGGCTTGCGTTCTCCAGGTCGGCGGCTTCCGGTGAACGCACGGAGATGACGGCCTTCATTCAGCGACAGAAGGAATCACGCGGCAACGACGCGAAGGCGGCGGAGCTGGCGTTTCGAGATTTCTGCCACCTGGTGCTCTGCATGAACGAGTTTGTATATGTCGATTGACCAGTAAGCTGGTGATCAAGATTCAATCTGGAAGGTTTACCTGATGCATAAACGACAAATGACGACCGCCGCTTCGCGGCGCGAGTTCCTCGCGAAGGCAGGACTTGGCTGCGGCGCGCTGGCCCTGACTGATCTCCTTCACAGCGAAGGGATCGTAGGTGCGGAACAGAGCAACCCTCTCGCGGAGCGCCAGCCTCACTTCAAGCCCAGGGCCAAGGCCGTGATCTGGTTGTTCCAGACCGGGAGTCCCTCCCAGGTTGATACATTTGATTACAAGCCCGAGCTCATCAAGCGCAGCGGTACCAAGCTGGCCGGTGCGGATCCGAAGACCGGTTTTTTCACCACCAGCGGTAAATGCCTGAAGTCGCCCTTCAAGTGGAACAGGCATGGCCAGTCCGGCGCTTATGTTACCGAGATTCTGCCGAATATCGCGAAGCATGCAGATGACATCTCCTTCGTCTACTCGTGTTATTCCAGGTCGAACAACCATACACCGGCGATGCTCGAGCTTAACGGAGGGATGATCCGCCAGGGCTTTCCGAGCATGGGCTCCTGGTTGAGCTACGGCCTCGGCAGCTCAAACTCCAACCTCCCGGCCTTCGTCGTCATGCATGGAACCAAGCCTCGCGGAGCTGATCCGATCTGGTCATCCGGATTTCTCCCCTCGGTCTACCAGGCGACCTCGCTCGATTCCCGCGGCGCCAAGCCGATCGACAACCTGGAGCTTCCCGGGGAGATCTCCAAGGCGCAGCAGCGCTCGCTGCTCGATGAGCTCAACACGGCCAACAGGAAACATGCCGAGAAGCGGCCCTTCGACCGTGACCTTAACGCGCGGCTTGAATCCTTCGAGCTGGCCTATCGCATGCAGGCCGCGGCTCCGGAGGCGTTCGATGTCAGCAGCGAACCCAGGCAGATCCAGGAGATGTACGGTCTCAACCGCAAGGAATCGAAGGACTACGGCCGCCAGTGCCTTCTCGCTCGGCGCCTGGTCGAGCGCGGGGTCCGGTTTGTGCAGATCTTCGCGGCCTGTCCCAACACTCCCGGCGGGGCGGTGAGCGATGTTCCCTGGGATGGGCACAACGACATCAACGGGAATCATCGCGCCTGCGCCGCGACGGTTGACCAGCCCACGGGAGCCCTGCTGACAGATCTCAAGCAGCGCGGGCTGCTCGATGAGACCATCGTGATCTTCGGCGGTGAGTTCGGGCGCACCTCTGATTCACAGGGATCCAATGGCCGAGATCACAACCCCAACGCCTTTACCACCTGGTTCGCAGGCGGCGGTTTCAGGGGCGGCGCTCAATACGGAGCGACCGATGAGTTCGGTTACAAGTCGGTTGAGAAACGGGTGAACGCCCATGACATCCATGCAACGCTATTGCACCAACTGGGACTGGACCATACGAAGTTGACCTATCGTTTCAACGGGCGTGATTTCCGCCTGACGGATGTCGAGGGCGAGGTCATTCGCGAGATCCTTGCTTGAGAGCCCAGGCGGACAGGTGCTCGCCTCTGCCGGGCGGCTGCTCTCTTCACAGGAACTCTCCCCGGAGGATTTGAACATTGGGTCCCGGCGGGTTACGGTGTCCGTTCATTTCATCAACTAAACGGAGCTGGAATACCATGAAGCTGCTGCAGATCCTTCTAACCGCGCTCTTCCTCACCAACGCGGCCTACGCCGCCGATGGAAAACACCTCTTCATTCTTTCCGGCCAATCGAATATGGCCGGCCTCAAGCCTGAAGAGTCCTTTATCCCTGCCGTCGAGAAGGAATTCGGCAAGGACAACGTCATCGTGGTCAAGGATGCCCACGGCGGGCAGCCGATCCGGCGCTGGTTCAAGCAGTGGAAGTCGGCCAAGGGGGAAGCTTTCAAGGGCGCGGGCGATCTCTACGAACGCCTGATGGGGAAGGTCAAGGCCTCGATCAAGGGCCAGAAGATCCAGTCGATCAGCTTCTCCTGGATGCAGGGAGAGCGCGACGCGCGTGAGAAGCACTCCGAGGTCTACGCCGCCAGCCTGCAGGGGATTCTCGATCAGCTGGCCGCTGACCTCGGCCGCAAGGACATCAATTTCGTCATCGGCAGGCTCAGCGATTTCGATATGCAGAACAAGCGGTATCCGCACTGGACTGCCATTCGCAAGGTGCAGGTGGATTTTTCCGAGGCGAGCCCGCGCGGCGCCTGGGTGGACACTGATGACCTCAACGATGGGAAAAACCGCAGGGGCAAGGACATCAGCAACGACCTGCACTACTCAGCCAAGGGCTATGTGGAGTTCGGCCGCAGGCTCGCTGCCAGCTCGATTTCCCTGATCAAGGGCAAAAAGGGTACCAGCGGAGACAAGGGGGCCAAGGGGCCTGGCAGCGGCAAGGTACTCTTCGAAGAGAACTTCGAGAAGGGCCGTGACCGCTGGGAGGCCACCGACGAGACGAGCTGGACCCATCGCAAGGTCGACGGCAACCATGTGTTCGGAATCAACCGTCGCAGCAGCAAGTACAATCCGAAGGTCCGCAGCCCGCACCACATCGCCCTGATCAAGGACCTGCAGGTGGCTGACTTCGTGCTGACCTTCCGGGTGATGAGCACCAAGGACACCGGCGGTCATCGCGACTGCTGCATCTTCTTCAACTGGCAGGACCCGCAGAATTTTTATTACATTCACTGCGGCGCGAGTCCCGACCCGAGGAGCGGCCAGGTCATGATCGTCAAGAATGCTCCGCGGGCACCGCTGACGAAGAACCAGAACAAGACGCCCTGGAAGAACGGGACCTGGCACCAGGTGAAGGTGGTGCGTGACTCGAGGAGCGGCAAGATCGAGATCTTCTTCGATGACATGAAGAAGCCTCACATGAGCGTCGTCGACAAGACCTTCGGCAAGGGGCGCATCGGGCTCGGCTCCTTTGACGACATGAACGACTTCGACGA
>DODI01000327.1:8943-12841 GCA_003509045.1 Planctomycetota bacterium
GCTTGTGCGGTCGCGCAGGACGCAACTCGCGGTAAAAGCGTTGCCGGGAAGAACTGGCACCCGCTTTTCCCGAAGCTGGAGAAATTCGCTGAACCAAAGCTCCATCGCTACACGGTACCCACAGAGACCGGCGATGGCCTGCCGATTTCCCCTGCCGGCCGGGAGGGAATCGACGTCAAGGCGCTTGTTCGCATGGTCAATGGAATCGATGCAGACAACGCTGCCTTTCTGAAGAGAGCGAAGGCCGGGGAGGCGATCACCAACAAGCAGGGCTGTATCGACAGCTTTCTCCTGGCGCGCAAGGGCAAGCTGGTCTTCGAGTCCTATTTTGCCGACTCGACGATCGACAAGCCGCACTTCACCATGTCTGTGACCAAGAGCATCGCCTCGCTCGGTATCGGCAAGGCCATCGAGCTTGGGGTGATCGGCAGCGACAAGGATCTTCTCGTCGACTACTTTCCCGCCCTCGACCGGTCGAAGCTGGTTGCCGGGGCGGACAAGATCCGGCTCTGTGATCTTCTCTCCATGCGCTCTGGCATCCGGGTCGATGACAAGAAGCTCTCGCGCAAAGAGAAGGTCGGCAGGAACCTTGAGGTGACCGCGCTCACCCTCTCCGCGCCGATCAAGCCCGGCAAGGAGTACAAATACCAGGGTACCGACCCGAACCTGCTCAGCCATCTCATCGGTCTGAAGACGGGTAAGAAGCTGGAGGTCTTTCTCAAGGAGAAGCTCTTCACTCCGCTGGGCATCAAGAACTCCGATTTCAATACCGATGTCGCCGGCCAGACCCGGGCCGCCGCCGGTATGCGTCTTCGCTCACGTGACCTGCTGAAGATCGGCCTCATGGTCCAGGCAGGTGGGCAGTGGAAGGGAAAGCAGCTCGTCGAGAAGAAATGGATCGATAAATCGACGGCTATCCATGTCAACAACGGTCGCGCCAAGTACGGCTACTTCTGGTGGAGCCAGTACCACACTGTCGGCGGCAGGAAGCTGCTGGTCAAGTCGGCGCGCGGCGCTCTCGGGCAATTCATCTTCATGGTTCCCGACCTCGACGTGGTGGCGGTCTTTACCAGCTACGGAACCCGCAAGCCCTCCGCCCTGCTCGATAGGGTGGTTCTGCCGGCCTGTGCCGGCAAGCGGTCTTGAGGAAGACCGGCCGGTTTGTTCCAGGAGGATTCCAGGAAATGAGAACGAGTACAGCTTCAGCCTTACTGGTCGCCGCCCTGGCGACGGCCGTTTTTACCGGGTGCGTACTCCCCGGTAAGCTGGAGGAGAAGCCAGGCCGGGCTGAGGGACTCAAGCTCTGGCTCAGGGCCGACGAGGGGGTCGGTATGGAGGATAATTCCGGCCATGGAGGATCCGCAAGCGATGTAAAGAGCTGGGGCGACCAGTCAGGCAAGGGCAATGATGTAGCCAACTCAAGCCCTAACCGGGCAACGCGGCCCGAGTGGATTTCCAGCGAGCCTGCCATCGGAGGCCGGCCTGCCCTCGAGTTTGACGGGAAGGGAGGGGGCAGTGTCGAGGTGACGGAATTTCTGAAGGGGAAGGTAGGCTCACCTTTTGACCTGAACCGGGCGACGATCTTCCTCGTCGCGCGAATGAATCACGCCGCGACGATATCTCCCCTTACCCTGGGGCCGAACGCGAATGCCGCCAGTGGCCGTGGGGGAGTTGGTCTGCGACGGGGTGGTAATGCCAAGGGATGGTTCTGTGTTCACAACGGCGGCGATGGAAACCTGCAGTGCCTGCAGAGCACCGAGCCGCCTCTCAATGATCGCTACCACGTCCTGACGGTGGTCTTTGACAAGCCCCGCGGCTCTGTTGAGATGTATGTGGACGGAGTCAACCAGGAGGCCGGAGCCAGGGACTCATCCACCCGGGATTTGGATCCCGTGAAATATGTCCAGGTGGGCGGCCATGGGCTGCTGAACAAGCCCGGCACGGGCTCCGAGTGGTTCTTCGGCGGCCAGATTGCCGAGGTGTTGGTCTACAACCGGGTTCTCGCCAATGATGGAAGCCGGAACCTGGCCTCGAACCCCTTCAACGCCGTCGGCTGGTACCTGCAGGATAAATACCGGCTCGGAGGGAGCTTTGTAGAGCCGATCCAGCCGATTGACAGTGATGGGGATGGGATCTACGACGGGGTCGAAGAGGGCTTCGCCTTTCTCGACCCAGCCAATGCTGCGGATGCTCTTCTGGACCAGGACAAGGATGGGCTCAGCAACCTGCGCGAGCTCGAGCTCAAGACCGACCCCGAGAAGCCCGACAGCGATGGGGATGGTCTCGAAGATGGCCCCGAGGTCCTCGAGCTGAAGACCGATCCCGCCAGGGCTGATACCGATGGAGATGGAGCGAGCGACCGCGAAGAATCCCAGGTGCTGAAGACCGATCCGCTTGATCCCGACAGCGATGATGACCATTTCTTCGATGGCTACGAAGCCTACGCAGGGACCGATCCTCTCAATGCGGCCGACAGGCCCGTTCCCCGGTTCTCGGTTGAGCCTGAAGAGATTCGCACGGGCACCATCGCGGTGGCCCCCGATGGCGCCGTGCTGGTCTTCAAGGATGACCTCCCCAGTCGTACGGTTACGGTCAAGCGCAGCGAAGATGGGGGAGAGACCTGGGGGGAGACCATCGAGGTCGGCAAGACGGTCGAGATCGATGGCGACATGAGCGACGATGGACGATACCGCGGCCCCCATGTCGGTTGGAGTGAGCTTGGTACGGTGGTGATCGATGAGAACACCGGCGACATCCTGGTGTTCGCCTCGAGCCTGAAGCCGGCGCCGATCCTCTATCGCAGCAGCGACAACGGAAAGATCTGGAAGACCGAGAAGATCGTGATCCGGCCGGATGCAAACGGTTGGCTCAGCGCTCCGCTCTGCTCTTCGGACCAGGGCGTGACGCTTCGCTACGGAAAAAAGAAGGGCCGTCTCCTCGTTCCGACCCGCGTGTTCGTGGGCTACCTGAACAAGGGCAAGGGAGGCAAACACTTCGGCGACCACTACAGCAACGCGATCTACAGCGATGATGGCGGCCGGACCTGGATTCCAAGCACCCCCTTTCCCCTTGGCGGTACCGGGGAGTCATCCCTGGTGGAGCTGAAGGATGGCAGCATCTATTTCAACTCGAGAACCCATTTCCGCCCCGGCAACCGCAGGATCGCCTGGAGCCGGGATTCAGGCGAGACCTGGGTCGATGAGCACGAGGATGATGAGCTCTGGGATGGGCCACCCGATGTTTACGGCTGCAAGGGCGGGCTGGCGCGCCTGCGCCACGATGACCGGGATGTGCTCCTGTTCAGCTCTCCGGGGGAGGGTAGCAAGCGCGAGGACATCACCGTCTGGATCAGCTTTGACGGCGGGGAGACCTGGCCGAACAGGAAGCTCGTTCGAAAGGGACCCGGCAATTACACCTGGCTGGCGGTCGGGCGCGATGGTACTCCCAGCGAGGGTTGGATCTACCTGCTGGCCAACAAGGACTGGCTGGCGCGCTTCAACCTGGCCTGGCTGATGGAGAAGAAAAAATGAGACCAGGACAAACAGGCGGGACCTGCGCTGCCTTTGTTTTCAGCTTGCTGCTGTCTCTGCCTGCCTCTGCGGAAGGTCTCCGGCCTGCGAAGATCTTCTCCAACCACATGGTGCTGCAGAGCGATCTGCGGGTTCCCATCTGGGGCCGGTCGGAGGCGGGGGCTGCCATTGTTGTCGAATTCTCCGGGCAGGAGGCCAGGACAAAGGCCGATGGAAAGGGACGCTGGAAGCTCAAGCTCGAGCCCTTGAAGGCGAGCGCGACCGGCCGTGAGCTGGTGATCCGGTCTGGAGCTGACCGCGTGGTCATTGAGGACGTGCTGGTGGGAGAGGTCTGGTTCGCCGGTGGGCAGTCCAACATGGACTACAAG
>DODI01000289.1:0-5584 GCA_003509045.1 Planctomycetota bacterium
GAACGCTGGGGCCGGCACTGGCTGGACCTGGCCCGCTACGCCGATACCGCTGGCTACGAAGGTGACCCCGATCTTCCCCATGCCTGGCGTTACAGGGATTACGTCATCGACGCGTTCAACTCCGACAAGCCCTACAATCTGTTCATCAGGGAGCAACTCGCTGGAGATGAATTTTCCGACGTCATGGGAGCCGGGGATCTTCCAGGTGTGAAGGCTGAGCATGTTGTCGCCCTGACCTTTCTGCGCCTGGCCCCGTTCACAGAACCGCGCGGAGATGAGACCCGTCATGAGTTGCTGAGCGAAATGACCTCGACCGTGTCCTCCGTCTTTCTTGGACTCACGGTGGGTTGCGCGAAATGTCATGACCATAAGTATGATGGGATTCCCACCAGGGACTTCTACAGGATGAAGGCCTTCTTCTCGACGGTCCAGATTCCCCGCCCTGAGCCTGGAGATGGCTTCCAGATAGGTGGACCTTTGCCGGCGGGCTTCTATCGTCCGGGCGAGAACAAGTGGGCAGAGGGCCTTCGCGGAAAACTCGACAGCGATCTGAAAAATTCGAAAAAGCTGCTGGCTGAATTTGTCGAGTCGTTGAAGCCCCGGCTTGGCGATACGGGTTCCGGGGCAGCGATCCAGGCCGGAGGGGGGCCGCTTGGGAACAACTACGCCTTTGAAAACCGCGGGGTGAGCGATGGGGAGCCGCACCTGACCGTGCTCAACAGCGATGGCCGGCGCTGGTCTTTCTTCACCGATGGAAAAGAGGCCGGTGCCTCGGGCACCCTGAGCGGTTCCAACAGCGGATACTGGTTCGGCGACATTCCCGGGCCCAGCTTTATCAGCATTGGCAAGCACACCCAGGGTTCAGGAAATCCCGGCGGGAATCCTTACAAGGGAGCCTATGGAGAGATCCTGGTTTACGATCATCCTCTGGCGGAGGCTGAGCGCATCGCTCTGCAGGAATACTACGAGCGTAAATACGGAGGCCAGGCGTCCGGGCCAGTCGAGCCCCCGCGCAAGGGGCTGCGCTACTGGCTTGATGCGTCAGATATAGATGCCGCCCCCGGATCTCCCAACCCGGCCATCGGTGCTCCCGTAGCGGCTTGGAGAGACAAGATCACGGGCCTTGAGCTTGTCCAGGGCGATGCCAGGCTGCGGCCGAAGCTCGCGGCTATGGGTAAGGGAGCTACGGCCGTCGATTTTGATGATGATTTCATGGTAGGTACGGCGAAGGGGGCCTCTTTCCTCAAGGACCAGGCCGGATCGATCGTTTCCATCTACAGCTCCCGGCTCTCTGCTGAAGGCTATGGCTTCGAGGTGGGCGGTGGCGGCTGTTATATCACGACGGCGGTAAATCCAGCCGCCTCCGGAACGCGTTCCATCGATAAGCTCATCGAGGATTTTTCAAACGACCTGTTTACCACCGAGGAGCGCTATCGTTATCGCTATCTTCGGACCAGGGATAAGTTCGTTAAACAGCATCTCAAGCGATTGAAGCCGGTAGCTATGTCTCTGCGGCACTCCTACGGGCCACCCTATGAGCCAGGTGTGCCCACTACCCGTGTCATGATCCGAGGCGAGTATGACAACCCGGGAGAGATTGTGGAGCCCGGCTTCCTCAGCTGCATAACGGGTAACGAAGAGCCGGCGAAGATTCGCCTGGATCCCTTCAAGCGCTGGCCTACCCGGAGTCGGCGAATGGCCTTGGCGAATTGGATCGCCAGCGGCAAGAACCCGTTGACCGCGCGGGTGATGGTGAACCGGCTCTGGCACTGGCACTTCGGCCGGGGGATTGTCGCGACTCCAAGCGACTTTGGTAAGCTCGGCGGTGGAGCCATAAATCCCGAGCTCCTCGACTGGCTTGCGGACCGTTTTGTTAAGGGCAGGTGGAGCATCAAGTCAATTCACAGGTTGATCTGCAACTCCCGCACCTACCGCCAGGCGACCGTTAACCAGGATACCCGGGCTGCCAAGCTGGACCCTGAAAACAAGCTGCTTTGGCGCTTCAACCGCAGGCGGCTGGAGGCCGAGGCGATACGCGACAGTGTCCTCGCGGTGAGCGGGAGGCTCAATCCTGAACAATTCGGCCTGCCGATATTCCCACCACTTCCGGGGGCTATCGAGGAGGCGGTCAAGTGGGACAAGAGCAAGTGGGATACCCAGGGAGGCAACGAGGGAAGAAAACGCAGCGTCTATATTTACCAGCAGCGTACCCTCAACATGCCCTTCCTGCAGTCCTTTGATTCTACCGTTTGCGATACGTCCAGGGATCAGCGACGCAGCTCTGTTACGCCTCTTCAATCGCTTGCCATGTACAATGGCGACTTCGTCTCCCGTGAGGCAGAGTTTTTCGCTCAAAGGGTCCAGGAGGCTGCTGGCGACGATCGAGCGAAGCAGGTGGAGCAGGCTTTCCTGCTGGCTTTCGCGCGTTCCCCCTCGAAAGAGGAGAAGACCAGGATGATCGAGCTCCTGGGGTCATCCGCGGGCGAGTCCGGGAAAGGTTCCCTTGTCGCGCTATGCCGTGTATTATTCAATACCAGCGAGTTTATTTACATCGATTGAGTGTTTCATGACAGATCACACAGTCAGTTCTGATCGCTCCGGAGGATTTTCGCGCAGGAATTTTCTGTCGAGCTCTTTCAACGGATTTGGCGCCCTGGCTCTTGGTGGGGCGCTCACCGCCGATTTGAGGGCAGATGTCCGTGTGAACCCGCTCAAGGTCCAGCTGCCTCATATCCAGCGCAAGGCCAAGCACTGTATCTTCATGTTCTTCGGGGGAGGAGTCAGCCAGATGGACTCCTTCGAATACAAGCCGGTCCTCAACAAGCTCCACGGCAAGCCGCTCTCGAGAATCCCCGAGATCTCCGGTGAGCTCCAGGGACGCCTGTCCTTTCCCCATGCGACGGTCGGGAGCCCCTTCAAGTTTCAGCGCTACGGCGAGTCCGGAAAGCACATCTCGGATCGGTTTCCCCATATCGCCAGGCATGTGGATGACATCGCCTTTATTCACGGAATCAAGACCGACAACCAGAACCATGGACCATCAACGCTTCACGTGACCACAGGAAGCCAGTTTCCCGGCAGCCCGTCCGTCGGATCCTGGGTGAGCTACGGTCTCGGCAGTCCGAACCAGGACATGCCCAGCTATGTCGTTATCCAGGATCCACGGGGAGCTCCGACCAATGGGGCGGCCGTCTGGAGCAACGGCTATCTTCCAGCGGCCTACCAGGGAACCCTGCTGCGGCCGAAGGGAGTTCCGATCTTGAACCTCCAGAGGCCCGCCGGGGTCAGCGCGACTCAGCAGCGAAAGGAATTTGACGCTCTGAGGTGGCTGAACCGTAAGCACCTTGAGGGGAAGTCCTACGATACCGAGCTGGAGGCGAGAATCAGCGCCTACGAGCTGGCCTTCCGGATGCAGATGGAGGCGCCTGAGATCGTCGACATCTCCAGGGAGAAAGAATCAACTCGCGAGCTATACGGCCTCAACCAGGGACATACAGCCGGCTTCGGGCGACAGTGCCTGCTGGCCCGGAGGCTGGTTGAGAGGGGCGTCCGTTACAGCCTTCTTGTCCATGGCGTCCAGATTGGCGGTTACAGCTGGGATGACCACGGCGATGTCAAGGGAGGCATGATTCGCCACAGCCGGGAGGTCGATAAGCCGGTCTCCGGACTGCTCACCGATCTCAAGCAGCGTGGACTTCTCGAGGAGACCCTGGTGGTCTGGGCCTCGGAGATGGGGCGAACTCCCTTCCGAAATGGGGGCCTTGGCAGCAAGCCGGGCCGGGAGCACAACTCCTACGCGCTCTGTATGTGGATGGCGGGCGGCGATGTGAAGGGTGGCTCGAAGGCGGGCGAGACCGATGAGTTCAGCCTCCGTTCCGCCGGCAAGCCGATCCATATGCGCGATGTTCACGCCACGATCCTCAATCTCATGGGGCTCGAAGATGAGCGCCTGACCTACCTCTACGCCGGCCGCAACCGGCGCCTGACCGATATTGGCGGGAAAACGCTCGAAGAGATCATCAGCTGAAGATCTTCTCGTTGACCTCGACGCCGAGCCCGGGCCTCGGCTCGACGATGACCCTGCCGTTTTCCGGTTGCGGTTCGCCGTGAAAGATCGGCTCGATCTCGGCATCGGGCAGCGAATCCCAGCAAGGCATGGGGAAATATTCGATCATCGGTATGTTGCTGTTGGCCAGGGCGAAGTGCAGATGTGTTATCCCGTAGGCGTGGGGGATGAGAGTGACCCCGCTTTCGGCTGCCAGGGCGGCGATTCTCTGTCCTTCGGTGAAACCGCCGCAACGTCTCAAGTCCGGCTGGATAATATCCATGGCACCTTTGTTGATGATGTCGCGGAAACCATACCGGGTGTATTCGTGTTCACCTCCTGAGATCGGGATGGAGGTTTCCTTGCGCAGGCTGGCATAGCCATCTAGGTCGTCGGGAATCAGGGGTTCCTCGACCCACGCGAGGCCGTAGGGTTCGAGCCGCCCGCACATTTTTACCGCGTAGTCGAGGTCCCAGCCCATGTAGGCGTCCGCCATCAGGGCAATGTCGGGACCGACGGCCTCTCTCGCATTGGCGATATGGGCCTCGTTTTCTTCCATTCCTTTTTCGCCATCGCCCGGGCCGTAGGGGAAGCGCATCTTCATGGACCGGTATCCCTCGGTTACATAGGCGCGGGCTTCATCCCGCACCTTGTCGTGCCCCACCGGATGCAGCGCCGAGGCGTAGACCGGTACGGATTCAGCGACGGGTCCGCCGAGCAGCTCGTAGACCGGCTTACCAGCGGCGATTCCCTTCAGGTCCCAGAGAGCGATGTCGATCGCGCTGATGACCTGGAGGACAGTACCTTTCCTGCCATAGGGAAGCGTCGCCCGGAAGAGACGGTCCCAGAGACTTTCGATATCAAGCGGATCCTGATCGATCAGCAGTCTGGAGAGATGGTTTTCGACGATGGGGCTTACCGCCTCGCAGCCGTCCTCGCACCAGCCGGTACCGATGAGCCCATCATCGGTTTCGATCTGGATGACGGCCATCCCTGAATCCCAGAACCAGGAGCCCCTGGTCTCCTTGAAATCCGTGTAAATATCCAGGGGGGTTACCAGCGGAAGGGTCTTCTCTCTCTCAGCCAGGTGGCCCCAGATGGAGCGGTTGGCGTGGCGGACGCGGATTTTTTTGATCTGCATGATCGGGTAAGCTCAGGGTTCTTTCAGGAGGGCTTGCCGTTGCCGGCCAGCGCGGCCCGACGAAACGAGCGGCATGGTATCACGCGATTCGGTCGAAAGACGATGGTTTTGAACCACCTCATCCAGCTATTATTGGGGCTGGTTCGTTATGAAATAAACCCCGCTGATGCTAATCACTAACCGTGGAGTCGCCTGAGATGAGGAATGTACACCCGATGATTCGATTGTCTAAATCGCGCCTGCTTGCGGTGAGCAAGTTGCTCGCCCCCGCCGCTCTGTTTTCCATGCTGATTCTTTCAGTCCAGCCGGTTCTTGCCCAGCAGGTGGACTTCTCAAAAGAGATCCTGCCGGTGCTCAAGGCTAATTGTTTCAAGTGCCATGGAGAAAAGAAGGCCAAG
>DODI01000145.1:0-5445 GCA_003509045.1 Planctomycetota bacterium
TGCATGCGGAAGGCCAGCTCGAAGGATTCAATGACTCCGTCGAGCTCATCGTTGACTCCCGAGCGCTCGCGCAACTCGCGGTTCATTTTCTGGACCAGGTCGAGCTGCTTGCGCTGCTGGCCGGAGGTCAATTGACGGTTATAGAGGTTTGGCAGGGAGTTGCCGGCCTGTCCCCCGATCGGGGTTCCCTGGAAACAGGCGGGCAGGAAGGCGCTGCCGTAGTTCTGGGCTCCGCCGAGGCGGTTGGGGGGATTGATCGTGATGAAGCCGGGGAGGTCGTTGTTTTCCGTTCCAAGACCGTAGAGCACCCAGGAACCCACCGAGGGCCGCACAAAGTTGAGGCTGCCGGTGTGGGCGAGAATCGTCGCTTGCGGGTGGGCGGGGTTGGTGGTGTGCATGCCGTTGAGAAGGCACAGGTCATCGGCGTGTTTTGACAGGTTCGGGAACACTTCGGAGATCGGTAATTTACTCTTGCCGCTTGGCTTGAACTTGAAGGGCGAGGCCATCAGGGAGCCCTTGCCGGTCTTCTTGCCGTGATTCTTCTGCAGCTGGGGCTTGTAGTCAAAGGTGTCTACCTGCGGGGGGCCGCCCTGCATGAAGAGAAAGATCACGCGCTTGGCGCTGGGCTTGAAATGCGAGGGGCGAACGGCGAGGGGGTTCTTGTAGGTGTCATCACGCGCCGCGGCCTCGCCACACATACCCATCAGGGCCATGTAGCCGAATCCGCAGGAGGCCGTCTGCAGGAGACTTCGTCTTGACAGTAATCCGTTGATTTCCCGGGTCGAGCTTTCAGGTTTTCTATTCATGTTTCTATATCTTGATAGTGATCAGTTGAGGTAGCGAAATTCAGCTACAGAGAACAGCGCGTGGCAGAGACTTGCCAGGGCATTCAGGTCGGGGTTGGAGCCTTTCTCCTTCTTGTCCTGAAAGCTTTTCAGATAGGTCAGTGACCGGATCGCTTCGAATGTGGTCGGGGCGCGGGAGAGGGCGCGCTTATAGGCCATCTCAATACGGTCGGCATTGGTGAGACCATCCTGCTCCATCAGGGTCCGGGCGAGGTTCCGCGATTGCCTGTGAACGAAGGGGTTGTTCATCAGGTAGAGAGCCTGCGTCGGTACGGTCGTGACATCGCGGTTTCCCTTGACCATGCTGGGCTCGGCGAAATCGAAGGTCTGCAGGATCGGCGGCACGAAGCTGCGCATGATGGGCAGGTAGATGCTCCGGTAGTTGCCGTCGAGCGTGTTTTTCACCCGGGCGAGGGTCCTGCCGATCTCGTTGATCGGGAGCTTCATGACTGGCGAGCCGACCGGCCGTGAGAGCTCGAGCTCCCCGCCGATGGCGAGCATCGAATCCCGCAGGCTCTCGGCGTCGATGCGCTTCTGACGCATGCGCCAGAGCAGCTCATTGCCCGGGTCGACAGCGTAATGGGCCTTGCTGTAGCTCGAGCTCATGCGATAGGTCCGGCTCAGGACCAGCTTGCGGATAAGGCCTTTGACCGACCAGCCGTCCTGCTGGAAGGTGACGGCGAGATGGTCGAGAAGCTCTGGGTGGGTGGGGCGCTCACCGGTCTCGCCGAAATTGTCCACCGTCCGGACGATTCCCCGTCCGAAGAGATGGTGCCAGACCCGGTTGGCCATGACGCGCGCGGTCAGAGGGTTCTCCTTGCTGGTGAGCCAGTCGGCCAGCTGGAGCCGGCCGCTTGCATTACTGCTGAAATGCGCGCGCTTTTTTCCGCTGAGGACCTGGAGGAAACCACGGGAAACCTCGCTGCCCTTGTTGGAGACCTCGCCACGGATCCGGACCCGACTGTTGACGGCTCGCGTCGCATCTGTGACGCCCATGGCATAGTCGCCGGTGGGGGCGGAGCCTCCGCCGCGGTTCTTCTTCTTATTGAGCGTCTTGTTGAGCTCCTGGGCCTCTTTCTTGAGCTCCTGGAGTCGCTTTAGATGCTCTTTTCGCTGGGAGGCGATGTCGGCTGAGGCGGCCCGATCCCTCTTCTTCTTGCCGTTCTTCTTGTTCACAGAGCCGAGGGCTTTTTGCGTTTCTTTTATCTCCGCGCGCAATTTCTGCATACGCTCCTGCAGCTTCTGAGTCTGGATCTCTGACTTTGAGATCTTTGCTCCGTCAGGCTTTACCCTGGTGCTCAGGGCGATGAGCTTGTCGGTGGCCTTGTAGCCTCCCTTTTGCGCCCGGGCATTGAGTCCGGAGAGGATCTCGGTGCTCTCGAAGATGCCGGCCAGCGCGTAGTAATCCTTTGTCGGAATCGGATCGAATTTATGGTCATGGCAGCGGGCGCAGCTGACGGTCAGCGCCAGCACCGCGCGGGTCGTCGTGTCGATCTGGTCGTCGACATTGTCCATGAGGTATTGCTCACGGTTGCGTTCGTTGAGATCCTTGCTGCCCATGGCGAGGAAGCCGGTAGCTACGAGGCGGTCCCGCTTGTTTTGCGGATTTTTCTTGGCCAGGAGATCGCCCGCGACCTGCTCCCTGAGGAAAACATCATAGGGCTTGTCGTCATTGAAGGAGTCAATGACGTAGTCGCGATAGCGCCAGGCAAAGGTGAAGGGAAAGTTGCGGGAACGTCCGGTCGACTCTCCATAGCGGGCTATGTCGAGCCAGTGGCGTCCCCAGCGTTCGCCGAATCGTTTTGAGGCAAGCAGCCTGTCGACGACCGTTTCGAAGGCGCGTGGCGATTTGTCGTTGATGAAGGAGTCTATCTCTTCGGGACTGGGCGGGAGGCCGGTGAGATCGAAGGTGGCCCGCCTGATGAGCGTGGCGCGGTCCGCGTCGTCGGCGGGCTTCAGCTTTTTCTCTTCGAGTGATTTCAGAATAAAACGATCGATGTCTCCAAGCGCCCAGGAGCCATTGGAAGCCAGGGGGACCGCGGGCTTCTCAGGTTTCTTGAAAGCCCAGAACTGGCGACCCTTGGCGATGTCGATGGTTGAGCGGGCGACTGGCTTGTCGGCCTTGGGGCCTTTGCGGGGATCGGGCGCTCCCATTCGCACCCACCTGGTCAGCACAGCGATCTCGGAATCCGAGAGCTTCTCCTTGGGCGGCATCTCGAGGTCTTTGTCTTTGTAGCTGATGGCCTTGATCAGCAGGCTCTTTTCGGGGGAGCCGGCTGTGATCGCCGGTCCGGAGTCGCCGCCGTCCATCCAGCCGGCCTGGCTGTCAAGGTAGAGGCCGCCTTTGGACTTGCCGGTTTTTTTTGAGTGGCACTTGTAGCAGTGTTTCGCCAGCAGGGGACGAACGCTCTTTTCAAAGAAGGCGTTTTCTTTTGCCGTGAGCTTTTGAGCGTGCAGGGAGCCCTCGGCGAGGAAAAACAGTCCGAAGGCAGCGAGGTAAAAGAGTGGAAGCTTGCGCATGGGGGTCTCTCTGTCCAATGAAAGTAGGCTCTAATAGTTTATTGCAGTCAAACCGCCTATCTATACAAGTTTTTGGGCACGAATAGGGTATTTCATGCAGATTGACCGGGCGAGAGAAGATATCTGTCGCGAGCCCCTAACTCCTTTCGATGAAGGGGATTGGCGGTTTCCAGACAGGCTTTTCAACTCTGTCCTGGTTCCAGGATGGAGCGATCTGCTCTTGCGGTGTTGAAAATGCGCGGATTTAGAAGGTCCTGGCGAAGAGCAGGGCGTCGACCAGGTCTTCGTTTCGCCGGTAGTACTTCCTCAGGAGGCCTTCTTTTCTGAAGCCGCATCTTTCGAGAACCCTGATGCTCGCCTGGTTGTGAGGATAGACGAAGGCCTCGATTCGTTCGAGCTTCCAGCGTTTCCTGGCGTATTGGCAGGCCGCGTCGACAACCTCGGTCATGATCCCCAGACCGCGAAAGGATGAGCCGAGCCAGTAGCCGATCTCTCCCTTGTGGTTCTTTTGCAGACGGCGGAAATCAAAACCTCCGGCGAGGAGATTGTTGTAGCGGATCGCGAACTGGCGCGTCTCACCATGCTTCCGGGTGGTCTGGTTCACGAACCGCATCCACTCCCGGGCGTTCCCTCGGGTATAGGGATGGGGGACGGTGGTGAACTCGGAGATCGATGGGTCGTTGAGCAGCTCGGCCAGTGCATCGAGATCACCGGATTGAAAGCGGGTTAGCAGCGGCGTAGTTTTTTGCTCGGAACCCCCTGGCATTGCGTTCCTCTATTTCTTTTCCGCTCCCGCTTCGATTCGCCAGTCAGCAGGAGCCCGGAAGTTCTCGCGGCCGCTGCCGTAGGGGGCGACCTTGACCTTGCCGGCGAGTTTTTCAAACGCATTGAGTTGCTTCGCCAGGCGGCTGAGGACGGCCGGGTTCGCGGCGCTGACATCCTTCCGTTCAGTCGGGTCGGTATCGATCCTGTAGAGCTTTCCCTCGATGAGCTTCCACTGCTGGCTGATGACGGCTTTCTGGCCGAGATAAAAAGTCCGATCGGGAGCCTTGGTCTTACCTCGAAGAACACCGCTGAGATCGATTCCATCGAGAGGCTTTCCCCCATCGGGTTTTTCTCTGCCGGCGAGTCCCAGCAGGGTCGGCAGCACATCGATATAGCCCATCAAGGTGTCAAATTTCCGGGAACCGTGGAGGCCTGCAGGCCAGCGGATTACCGCAGGAACCCTGACTCCTCCTTCGTGTACGGAGTGCTTGCCTCCAGGCAGGGGCTTGTTGCTGCCGCCGATCTTGAGGGCGGCGCCGTTGTCGCTGAAGAAAAGGACGATCGAATTTTCGGCCAGGCCCTCGGAGTCGAGGGTGTCGAGGATGCGGCCAATTTGGGTATCCATCGCCGTGACCATGGCGGCGAAGGTCTGGCGTTTGCGGTTGCCCTGTCCCTCTGCTCCATAGTCGTCTTTCGCCGCGCCCTTCTTCTTGAAGGTTCCGGCCTTTTCATCGTAGCCGTATTCATCGAGGTATTTTCTCTGCGCCTGCAGCGGACCGTGCGGAGCGTTGAACGGCAGGTAGAGGAGGAAGGGTTCTCCTTCGGGAGAGCCCTTGATAAACCGGACAGCCTCATCGCCGAGCAGCTCGGTTGAGTAGCCTGCATCGGCTGAGGGTTCAAAGTTCCGATGCCAGTCACGTTCTCCCTCCCGCAGATGGGTGAAGTAGTCGATGGCGCCGTTGTAGTGGCCGTAGAAATGGGTGAAACCGCGCTCGATGGGGTGGTAGGCCCGCTTGTAATGCCCGAGGTGCCATTTGCCGATGCAGGCCCGCCGCTTGTAGCCGGCTTTCGCGAAGACCTCGGGGAGAGTTTGCTCGGAAAGATCGAGGCCAAACTTCCTCCAGGGTGGGATGACCGTATTGCGCAGGCCGAAGCGATGAGGGTAGCGGCCGGTGAGGAGCCCGGCCCGGGTCGGGGAACAGATCGGACAGACATAGAAGCGGTCAAGCTGAACACCTGATTTCGCCAGGCGGTCGATCGCGGGAGTCCTGATATCGCTGCCGTGGTAGCCGACATCGTTCCAGCCGAGGTCATC
>DODI01000530.1:0-4518 GCA_003509045.1 Planctomycetota bacterium
ACGCGAGATTCCCAGCATCTCAGCAGTTTTACTCTTCTTCCAGTCCGTATCGGCCAGAGCCGAACGGATCACCTGGCTCTCTACATTCTCCACCGTCCTGGCCACGATGTCCTTCAGAGGCTTGCCGTTCACGGCCCTGCCAGGCTTCCTGCCATTGGCCTGGATGTTCGAGCTCAACAGCTGGGACTCAACGACCTCTCCGCCAAGAGCCGAGAGACGCTCAATCTCATTCTCAAGCTCCCTCACATTTCCAGGCCAGTCGTATTGGTACAGAGCCTGGAAGGTCTCCTGGTCGAGCGACTTTTTCTTTTCGCCGGAGCGTTCGGAAATCTGCCCGAGAAAGAAATCAATCAGCAGGGGAATATCCTCCCTGCGCTCTCGAAGAGGAGGCAGGTTGATCGTAATCACATTGATCCGGTAGAGAAGATCCTCGCGAAAACCCTGGTTTCGCACCATGTCGAAGATGTCCTTGTTGGTTGCCGAGACAATGCGGACATCTACATCTATGACATCCTTTCCTCCCACCCGGCGAATCTCTCCCTCCTGCAGGACCCTGAGCATCTTCGTCTGCATATCGGCTGGCATGTCGGCAATCTCATCGAGAAAGAGGGTGCCCTTGTCCGCGACCTCGAAGAGTCCTCGCTTGTCGCTCGAGGCGCCGGTGAAGGCGCCCTTCACATGACCGAAGAACTCACTCTCCATCAGGTTCATGGGAATCGCGGCGCAATTCTCGCTGACAAACTCCTTCTTCGAGCGCGGCCCGTTAAAGTGAATGGCTCCTGCTATCAGCTCCTTGCCGGTGCCGCTCTCGCCAAGAATCAACACCGGCACCGCTGAATCCGACACCTTGTCGAGAACCCTGAAGATCTCGAACATCTTTGGACTGGCGGTGATGATATTGCTGTAGTCGTACTTGAAGGCTGCGGGCTTGTCCTCCGGGATCAGCTTGATCGCCTCCTCGAGCTGCAGCGTCTTCTTCATGACATTTTCCTCGAGCTGCGTGTTTGCCCGCTCGAGGCGAAGCTGGGTCTGCTCGAGCACCTCGGCCCGCGAGGTGTTCTCGTCAAAGAGTTGAGCGTTGCGGATCGCGACCGACGCCTGGTGGGCGACCATCTCGAGCCACCTGAGGTGGTTGCTGGTGAAGGCGCCTTCGTCAAAGCGATTGTCTACATAGATAGCACCAAGCACAGAATCTTCACCGACCAACGGCACGCAAAGGACCGACTTGAGGTTGAGTTCCTTGACCGTCTCGAGATCGCGAAAACGCCTGTCGTCCATCGCGTTGTCGGAACACAGCGGCTTCCTGGAGTCGATAACGTCCCCGGCAATCCCGCCGCAGAACTTGAGCTGCGGCTCCTTGACCGTTTCACCGTCCATGTTCCGAGCGGCTCGTACCTCGAGGACATCGCCCCCGGCAAGCAGGAAGAAACCTCTCTCGGCGCTTGTTACCTCTACCACTGTATCCACGATCAGCCCGAGCAGATCATCGAGCACAACCCTGGAATTGAGGTTGCGATTGATCTCCATGAGCTTGAGAAAGATCTCGCGCTCAGTCTTCAGAACACTGAGCTGATTTTCCTCATCCAGCCCTTCGAGGGGCTCCAGGAAGTAGTCCGTCGTCAGGTCAATGGTCTCATCTGCGTACTCCTGGGAGACATGCTCGAAAAAGACCTGCGTCTTACCAATCTCAATGCAGTCTCCAGGCCGCAGCTCTTTGCGAAGAACCAGGACACCGTTGACCACCGTACCGTTGCGGCTCTTGAGATCGACAATCTCAAAGCCGCCTTCCTTCCTCTCGATCTGGCAATGCACCCGCGAGCTGCTGATATCGGCAATCTCGACCGTATTCTCATGAGAACGCCCGATCGTAGTTACTCGCTGGCTGATCTCGAGAACAGTTTGATTACCGTTTTCGGCTACGATCAACTTTGGCCGCTTACGCGTACCATCGGCGCTCTTTTGATGTGGCTTGCCACTCATATCGAAGAGGATCTACCAAAAATTAAGAAAAGTCGGAAATAACAGCACTATCCCGACCTGGAAACCCTACCTAACGATAGAAAATCTTTCTGGCTGGTAGGGTAATTTGTTGTGCCGCCAGAAGATAAGTCATCTTTGGCAGCATCGCCTGAGATGTAAAATCATTTTAACGCTGCGAAAGATCCCACCCAAAGAAAAAGGGTTTTCTTTACTGTTTTTCTAGCCGAAAAACAGCCTCCAGCGAGCTGAAACTATCTTCCTCAGGGCATCGAGGAATAGAGGATATTGACAATATCCTCCTGCAGTTTCTTGGCCCTACTCAGGCTCTTCGCAGGAAAGGAATTACAGAGAATGGAGAAACTCCAGACTGTTTTACCCTTCTGAACGTAACCCGAAAGTGCTGAAACTCCGCGTATATAACCCGTTTTGGCGAAAACCTTTCCAACCAGGGTCTTGCGCGACACAAACCGCTTCTTCAACGTTCCATCGACTCCTGCCACCGGCAGGGAATCTTTGAACACTTTATAGTAGCCCTTTGACCGAACTCCGTGCAGAAGCGAGGCCACCTGCCGAGCCGTCACCCGGTTGTCATGGGAGAGACCTGACCCATCGGCAACCACCAGGCCCTTGGTTTTTACCCCGAAACCGGCAAAGGCCTTGCTGACTGCCCGGCCACCGCCTGCGACACTTCCCTCCCCGGCGATCTTTCTGCCGGTCGCCTTCAGCAACAGCTCGGCGTGGAGGTTCTGGCTTTTCTTGTTGATCACCGGGATGTCATCCTTGAGACGTGAATTGTGCTCAACCAGGATCCTCTCACCGGTGGAGACCGTCTTGGCCGCATCCGAGCCGCCGCCAGGCACATCGGCCGCACCCAGCCGAACAATATCTCCCCCCAGCTTGATTCCCTCCTTCTTCAAAACGGCCGCAAGCGTATGAACGAAGAAAAGAGCCGGATCATCAATCGCAAGATTTCCCGCCCACGCCCCGGCAGAAGACCCGATCCTGCCCTTCATGACGATCTTGTTGCCCTCGATGGACCGACTGGCAATCACCTCCACCTTTTTCCCCGAGACCGTGCTCGGAGCTCCGGAAGATGTGACAAAGGCGCTTGCGGGAGAGAGCTCGACCGTGGCCGATTTGCCGACCGACCCGGGAACGACCCGGATCTCGACGCAATTATCATTCAGGCTGAGTGGGCTCACCTGGGCGCTGTACCATTTTTCACGATCCTTCGGATTCCACCCCGGGAGGAACCTGACCTTATCGAAGTAGGAATCATCCGCGACCAGGTTCCCCGAGATCTCATTGAGACCGGCCTGCTTCAGCTTCTTCGCCCACTGGCGGAAAAGAAACAGGGGGTCGCCATCGTGAAACCTCCCGGAAATATTGGGATCGCCGGTACCGCGAACGATCACGTCCCCGGAGATCTTCCCCTTCGCCAGCTCGCCCCTGGCTATGATCCGAGTCGAGTATTGATGTTCAGCGCCAAGCAGTTCCAACCCCGTCACCGTGGTGAGGATCTTCATATTGGAGGCCGGCTTCAGAGGCTTATCCGCATTGAGCAACGCCAGAGCCCTGCCCGTGTTCCCGAGCACGGCAACTCCAACGAGCGATTGACGCGCGCCAGACTTCTGCACCTGCTCTTTGAGCAGCTCCTCGAGAGTCTTGGCAGGCGTGGCGGTAGCCGGCAAGGTTGAACAACCCAAGACCGCGAAAAAGCTGAGGATAACCACCATCCGTCTCATGGATGGGGAGTCTAAAGGGATGGGGTTTCAGACGCAAGCCGTAAGGAAAGGGAGTCGCATTTACTTACCCTGTTCGGGAAAGTAAAGTAGGGGGAATGAGTCACCCCCTGATCAGGGCAGAGAGAAGAGCGAATGTCCCAGAATGATTCTTCAGCAGCCGCCTCCGGCGGCCCTCACTCAACCGGCCCCGATGAACTCAGGAAACGCCTGATCGAGATCGAGGAGGAACTGGCGCAGATCTTCTATGAACTCGTCCACAAGCGAAGGAACAGCACCGGAGTAGATGGAAAGACCCCGGACAACTCGGCCCTGGACCTGAGCCTGCATCTCGGCAATCCCGAGGTAAAGAGCGCCGCCGCGGTCGCCAGCTTTCTCGAAGCCCAGCTGAAAAGACAGGCAGAGGAGGTGGCTGACCGCTCAGCAGTCTTCCCTACCGGCAAGGTCTATTGCCATTGGTGCAGGAGCTTCGAGTGCCCCCACTCCGAGCCCTCGACTCCCAGGCAGGCCTTCGCAGGCTACAGCCCGACCGGTCAGCCAGAGTGGATCGAGCTCACCAGCATTCTCCTGCAACGTAAGGATCCCCGCATCGATCTTCTCCACAGCCGCAACCCGGCCACCCTCACCCTTGTCCAGAGCGGCCGCGAGCTTGCGAACGAACAGCTTCCCACCTACGGAAAACGCTCAGGGGTGTACCGAATCCTGGGCCAGATGACCGTCGGCTACCTCAGCGCGGGGCTCGATTCCAGGCGTGCTGAGAATCACTACGCCCTCAGCCTCCAGGCAGTACAGGCCG
>DODI01000147.1:0-3727 GCA_003509045.1 Planctomycetota bacterium
GAGGCTTGCGGCTCCAAGGGATGCGGCGCAGAAGCCGAGGATGATTGTGAGCTTGCTGATGATCTTCATTCGTTCAGTTCCCCAGGCTCATTCCAACCTTGTAGACGGCGTGAATGATGCCGACGAGAGCATCTCCAACGATGAGACCTGCGGCGATAGGGACACCCTTGTCTTCCGCTACGCGCGCACCAAACCTCCTGCTGATAAAGATGCTCAGGAGGCCGCCGATACCAAAGACGATCATGTATTCAAAAGGCAGGTAGAGAGAAAGCCCGATCATTACTCCTAATCCGGGGGAGACCAGCAGAGAAACCAGCAGGCCGATTGCGGCGCCGGCGAGGTATTTTTTCACCGGTATGCCGCCGGCCTCGAGACGGTCGAGAGCATTGCCTTCGCTGGCGGTGGATTCGTCTTTCTCGGAGGTTGCCTTCTTGACTAGGTTGATCGCGCTCTTGAGAGCTGCAGCCTGGGGGGCACCAAGCTGGGGGATGCCCTTTGCCAGTTTTGTCGGGCTGCCTCCGGCCTGTTCGTAGGCGACGAGGGCCTCGGGTCCTTCGGCTGCCTTGCGCTCATAGAGTATCTTCGCCTGCTCAGGTCCGAAGGCGTTTGCGTTCCACAGGAGCAGGACGGTTGCTACTGAGACGGCCGGGCCTATCCAGCACGTGGCCATCTGGGCGACCTGCTGGCGAGCGGGGCGACTTCCGATGAGATAGCCGGTCTTCAGATCCGACATCATGTCGGCGCACATCGAGGTGGCGACGCAGATCGCCGCGCCAACGGTGACTGCCGGGATGATGCCGTTGTTGTCCGTTCCGAGGATAGCCATCATGATCACTGTGGCAAGGAGAGCCAGGCCTGAGAGCGGCGACCAATCGGTTCTTCCCGTCGTCTGGGCGACAACCAGGCCAGAGAGCCAGAGCCAGATTCCGCCAACCGCCGCCGCGAGAACCGCCTGCGGCCAGCTGACGTGCGCACCGCCGGAGAGCTTCGTCGCCACCAGCAGCAGCAGGAAGCCGATGGCCATTCCCGTGTTGAGAGTCTTGAGTGAGACCTCCTCCCGGGGGCCCTCATCGGGAGGGGATCGCAGGCTGGTGATCGCCGCCTTGAGAGCTGGGAGGGCGATGGCGATGCCGGCGATGGCTCCGCCGAGGATCATGCCGATGCCCAGGTGGCGGGAGGTGAAGTGGGCAAAGGCGGGAATGAAATCGCCGGCCTGCTCATAGCTCATTTCCAGAAACCCTGTCCCCGCGAATTTTTCCGGGACCCAGCCGAAGGTGATGCAGAGCGGGATCAGGATCCAGAAGTTGAGAAGGGTTCCGTAGAGGATCGCCAGGCCTGGACGTCCGGCCAGGTAGCCCGCGCCGATGCACAGCAGGCTGATGGCGAAGACGAAGTGGATCCCGGCTGGAAGTCCGATGTATTGGCCGATATCGACAGAGTCAACGCCACTCAGGATCGTCAGGGAACTGGCCGCGGCTGAAACACCAATGCCCAGGACCAGCAGGCAGGCTTTTTCGACTCCCGCCCCCGGGCTCTTCAGGATGGCCGCGACAGCCACGGCGCTTGGGAATCGCAGGCGTTCCAGCTCAATGATCTGTTTCCGGAGCGGAATGATCATCACCACGCCGAGCACGGACCCCGCTGTGACGGCAAGGGCCAGGGCGTAGTAATCGATCTGTTCCTCGAGGTCCATCAGGAAGAGGACCGGGATGGTGAAGATTACCCCCGCGTTGACGGTATTGACCGATGAGGCGACAGTCTGGAAGATGTTCACCTCGAGGATGGATCCCTGGCGCAGCACTCCGCGCAGTAGTCCAAAGCCGAGCACAGCCGCCACCGTCGAGCCGACGATGGTGAAGCCGATCTGGAGCCCGGCGAAGCAGATCCCCATATTGAGGAGCAACCCGACCAGGATCCCCCCGACCAGGCTGGCCGGGGTCAGTTCACGATATTTGGGTTTTTCGGCCAAGCCGGGTTTCCCTCTCTCAGGCTCCGCTGAGCTTGTCGCGGCAGGTCTCGAGCAGCTTTTTGGTGAGCTTGATGCCCTCCATCTCGCCGGGCTTGCCGCCTTCCCACTCGATGCCGACGTAGCCGTGATAGCCCGCGTCGATGACGATCTTCATCATCTTCATGAAATCGGTTTTCGTTTCGTTACCGGCGGCATCGAAGGAATGCGACTTGGCGCTCACCGCCTTGGCGTAGGGCATGAGCTCGGTGACGCCCTTGTAGCGGTCGTACTGCTTGCCGCCACCGAGGTGGAAGTTGCCGAAATCCGGCAGGGTTCCACATCCGGGGTGGCCGACTGTTTTCATGACACTGGCCAGCCACGCGCCGTTGGAAGACAGGCCGCCGTGGTTTTCGACGATCACTCCGATGCCGTAGGGCTCGGCGAACTCGGTCAGGCGGCGCAGTCCGTCGGCGGCGAGCTTGACCTGCTCATCGTAGGAGCCGCGGCTGCTGGCGTTGACCCGGATGGAGTGGCAGCCGAGATAGGCGGCGGCCTCAACCCACCTCTTATGCTTTTCGATAGCCCCGGTGCGGCCTGCCTCTTTCGGATCGCCAAGGGCGCCTTCTCCGTCAATCATGATCAGGACGCTGTAGACGCCCTCTCCCGCGGCGCGCTTTTTCATCTCGGCGAGGTACTTTTTGTCCTTCGCCTTGTCCTTGAAGAACTGGTTGACGTATTCGACAGCGTCGATCCCCAGGGAGTTGGCTGTTTTCGCGAAGTCGAGATTGTCGAGTTTCTTTGAGCGGTGGGTCCGGTGGAGGGACCACTGGGCCAGGGAGATCTTGTAGAGGGGTGCTTTTGCAACAGGAGTCGCTGCGGCTTCGGTTTTTGGGGGCTCGGCAAGAGAGCCCAGGCCAAGTCCTGCCCCGATCAGTGCGGTACGCCCCAGGAACTCACGGCGATTTGCTTTCCTAATCATGTTCTTTCCTCGTTTCTTTCAGAAGGTTACTTGTTTTTGATAAGGGAGACCTCATTCTAAGCCAATCGGTGTATTTCAAACAAGCGCCGAGGGGTGCGCGCTGAGATTCCTGCCGTCTGCCGGAGGCCGCACTGCTTCAAAAGACTGGAAGTCGACGTCATTGTGTGAAAAAATTAGTTTCTTCCTGCTCGTGACCCTCAAGTAGAAAAGTGCAGTAAAGAGTAAGGAGTTCGAAGGGATGAAGGCTGTTTGCAGTTATCAGGTCTGCAGTGCGTCCGCGATGTGCAGGATGCTGTGTTTGCTGCTGGTTCTTTTTACTTCCGCCGAGGTTTTCTCCCAAGAGACCAAGGAGAGTACTAAAAAGAAGAGTACTCAAAAGAGCAGGCAGGCAGCTATTCTTTTCAATACCGCCAGCCGCCTTTACAGGCAGAAGAACTGGCAGGATGCGGCGGCCACCTTCGGCGATTTCATCAAGCGCTATCCCAGGCACGAAGATGCGCTGGAATCGCATTTTGCCAGGGGCTATTGCTACAATCGGCTCAAGCAGCATGAAAAGGCTGTTGCTGATCTGAAAATAGCGGGTGCCCAGAAGGGAAGCCGCTGGTCAGGAGATGCCAATTTCTATCTCGGGCGGTCCCTCGAGGCCCTTGCCGAGGCTTCTCCCCAGGCTTCGGGACGATATGGTGAAGCTGCGGAGGCTTATGGGCAATGTGCCGCGATTCGCCTGGCGGCTCTCAAGACGGTGGCTGCCCGGCAGCGTCCGGCGGCGCTTTCAGCTAACCTGAGGGCGTTCACCTCCC
>DODI01000230.1:0-6829 GCA_003509045.1 Planctomycetota bacterium
ATCGATGTCGTTCAAGGGGTAGTCGACAACCTTTCCACCCGTCGTATTAGCCTCAACAGAGTAATCGTCGGGACAGGTGAGCCCGGGGGCCGAATCATCGACCACATCCACGCCAAAGGAGCAAACAGTGACATTACTGCTGTCGTCTGTCGCCGTGACGGTGACCGTGTGAGAACCCAGGGCGAAGGTTCCACCTGAAGAAACGGCACTGCTGCCTCCTTGCCCATCCGTGGTGTAGACAACAGCTACGGAAGCATCTCCTGAATCAGTAACGGTAGCCGAAAAGTTCACCGTGGCTCCACCCGTTGCATACCCGGAAAGACCACAGACCGAGCTGACGGCATTGCTGTTCGCAGTCGTCTGAGCTGCCGGACAGGTAACGCTCGGAGCAGTCGTGTCCCGGACCTTGATGGTGATGCTACAGGAAGTTGCCTGGTTACCGGCGGAATCGGTGGCATTCGCGGTAATCGTGTAGGTTCCGATAGCGAGGACATCTCCCGACGCGATAACTGTACCGTTGGCGAGAGTGTAGACAACCGTAGGCGAGTTATCGGCGTTGTCTGAAACAGTGATCGCATTCTCTGACGCGGCAGAGGTGTACGGAGTGGTACCCACTCCCGTGGCAAGATTTACGGCAGCGCCCGCGGAAGAAGTCGCTTCGACATAGTAAGCAACGCCAGTCTCAGGGCCGTTGGCATCCGGACATGAGAACACCGGCTTCACGTTCTCGAGCATCGTGAGGGTGCCGTCAGGCAGGCTTGCAGGAACCACATCCGTACCGTTAGCAAGCTTGTAGACATTCGCTATCGAGATTCCCAGGCTGGGGAAGACACCGTAGGTATTCGTGGCGTTGGTAAGGGGCGTCGTTCCGGTGGCAGTCCCATTGATAATCCGAAAGGTCAGTGTGGCAAGGACCGTATCGGCCGGAATCGCAGCAGGCTTACCTGCGGAAGCGGTATCAAAATAGGCTGACAAATCGATATAGGGCGTGGCGTTCCCATCTTGAGTTGTCGTAGCCGTAGCAGAAAACGAAAGTGTGTCATCGTTCGTTCCAACACCACCCTGCGTATTTACGAAGGAGCCAGCAGTTCCGGAGACAAAGGTCAGCTTTGAGCTGTCATAGCCGATGCCCAACGTAAAACCGTTGACCTCGGTACCACTCGTGCAACCCGTCACATCGACAGTAATATCAAAACTCTCGTTTGCACGACTGACTCTGCCAGACGCATCTCCTACTGAGAGTTGCACACTATTGCACTGCGCATCCGCCTTACCGCTGTAAGACAAGAGCGCAAAAAGGCTGATTGCCACGACCAGCTTTCTTGTGAACTTCTTTGGCAACACTGTTCTTCTTCCTTTCAATAATTAACGGACGACAGACGCCCGCACCAGACCTCACACAAAAACACCCATACCAGGATGAACTTGCCTGAGACCTGAAACTTTGCCGTTGGTTTTTAATAACGAGCGATTGGCAGTCCTAAACGAAGAGGACCAGTCCGCACGCTCCTTAGCGGTAGTTACTTCTTTCGATTCCGACTTCCCGTTACTCCATCGACCCTGACGGAGACTGTCGGAAAACACATCCGTTTATTTCAAAGCCGGCCCGTCGCCTCCATCGACCCTGACGGAGACTGCCGGAAAACCACACTTAATCTATTTCTACTTCTCCTCTAAACTAAACTATTTAGAGGACCTCCAAGATTAATCCCATAACCCCACGTTTTAAAGGATGTTCTTGGGAAAAAGAAAATTGATCGGTGCCAATAAAACACCTACTCACCCCATCTCGGAAAGCAACTACCGTAAAAATCAGTCATCGAAAAGACAGCCCCAGGTTAGTCGGTTATACGCGCCACAGTTCAGGAGTGGTTTGCTTTTCAGGTTTGGGAGCAGTTTGCCTTGCGTTCGGATATGCCAGATGTCCTTACCCAACAAACTAATAGAATGATTCCTAAAATGGTCAGTCGGGTATTTAGTGCAACCCGAACCAACTGCTTGTCTGCCAACAGCTCAAACCGTTTATCTGGCGATCTGTATGGTACTTTCAAACGCGATCCTGCCTAAAAGTACCGGGCCGCTAAAAGGCTCTTCATCAGGCAATGCCTGGACAACTCGGCAGCCAAAGTCTCCCCCACTACACATATTCTATAAAACATTATAAATAAAGTATTTATGTAGTTATTTTTCTAAATTCAGTGTTTTTACCGCCTCGAAGCAAAGCAGGGTCGTTTGTAGAAAAAAAAAAGTCATAAGGTATTTAATTATCATATTTTATGACTTATTATTATAAAATTCAAGGATGTTCTCTATTCATCTGAATTACCCCCAGATACGGAGTTGGCCACAGTCCCCCCCATCTTCAAACACTATGGCTCCTAAACCTCCATTGAACTATCCACGATTATGATCTCTTTTTATCCATAACATCCTTCATCAAATGATATTAAGGAAATTTTTTTTACTTGGTCGGAGCCGGCTTAGCGCGGGGATTGGGCCAAACTCAACCCACGAATTGATCTGAGTCGCTCCAGAGGGCTAGTGGAAACGAAACTTATTTCATATTCAAAAAGTCAGGCCGCAGGTAAATGGTCATCATGGAACAGCCTGTAAAGCTGCACAATCAAGCGGGAGTAAGGCGTAGGCTAAACTCTCGAAAATTTCTGCGAACAAACCCAACAAGATTGGACACGCACTGAATACAAAACAGCCCACTTTAAAATGTTTAAATAATTCACGGAACGATACTTACAGCTCCAATATTGCTGCTCATCACCATCGCTACTGAATTGAAAGTAAAACTCTTTGCCACCCCATCAGGGTAATAATTGAAACTCAAACCGGAGATCTTCTTCACCCTGGAAACAAGGGGACCCAGGCCCACGATGCTCCACTAAACTAAAATATCCCGGCTATCCCTGCACCGGAAGCCCAGCTCCCGAAGTAGGTGAAGGCCTGATTTTATCACCATCTAACTTCTTTATTTTTACCAAGATGATCCTTTTAAAGTTAGGTTCGGGAGATTAGTCTTGAGGGTCCTCTAACTGTAGGTTTTTAGGGGATCGTCTGAAAAAAGATATCGCGTTTATTCCCGTCGCATAGTTCATCAGGGTCGATGGACCAAATATGGGCGGTCTTAGATAATAGGGATCTATCCATGGTTTATCAGAGAAAGTCTGGTATGGACAGTCTGCTAAAGGTCTTTGCCGTTTGCTTTACAGCCCTTCTGCTGAGTCTGGCATCATACTGCGAAGCCGGGGCGGCTATTACAAACCAGACGCAAAGCACTACTCACAATACAATCCAGGCCGCTGTCGATGCTGCCACTGCGGGTGATAGCATCCTTCTGGACACGGGTTTCTATCTCGTTACTCAGGCTGTCACGATCGATAAGGCCCTGACTATCAGTGGAGCGCTTGAGGCTGCGACTTTCATCCACCTCTCGAATGCCCGTAGTGACAACGTGTTTACGGTTAACGCATCTGGAGCCAGCGTTACCCTTGAAAAGATGACTATCCGCTTTGGTGATTACGGCATCATGTCTTCCAACGGCAATGTGAACGTGCTCAATTGCACCTTCCAGCTCAACGGCTACAGCGGCGTAGCCTATTCAAACTCGCCTACCGCTGGATCCGCCGCAACCACTTGGGCAGCCAACGCCTCCGATGGCGGTGCCATTCGCATCGCGAATTCTACCAGTAGCGAAATCGCCGATTGCACGCTCATTTCCAACGACAGTGGGATCACTCTCGAGGACTGCACCAACGGTAATATCCACGACAACAGCATTACCGGTAGCAACCAGTCTGGAATCCATCTCGCCTCCAGCAGCGGCACCGGGAGCCAGGGATGCGCCAGCACAACAGTCTCCGATAACACATGCAGTACAAATAAAGAAAACGGCATCAAGAGCATCGGCGGTTTGGGTAATACCATTACGGGCAATACCTGCGCCGACAACTGGAATGCGGGCATCATGGTCTCTCATCCCGGTCAAATCACTGTCCAGACCAGCACCTTGACCGGCAACAACCTTTACGCTTTCAGCGGCAAGGGTCTCACCGGTAACGCGGGGGGCTCGATCCACGTTACGGGTACCACGGACGACGCGGGGGCGACCTGGGCCCTCAAGCTGCTCAACAACACCATCTCGAGTGGTTCAACTGGCGGCGCGGCCTCGCCTACTGGCCTGAACATTGAAAGCGCCCCGGCAAGCAGCGCGATCTCGGTGGGCAATTCCGGTAATGGAAACACTTTTTCCGGCGTGAGCAACGGTGTCGATATCCTTGTCCAGGCAAATGCGGCTGACACGACAGTCAGAGACAACAGCCTGGGCTCCACCACGGGGATTCAGAATGATGATACCGGAAATACTCTTACCGCCACCTACAACTGGTGGGGAGATGAAACAGGGCCCGGTGGCGCTGGTACGGGCGCAGGCAAGACTGTATCAACCGACGTAACCTATAGTCCGTGGTGGGAACTTGAAGCCTTGAGAGCGACGGCCACGACCTTCGTGCTCCGGGCCCCCACCGTTCTCGGGCCTGTAGAGTCCATCAAGGTTTATCTCGATCTAACCAGTGACTGGGGAAGTGTCTCCTCTATCGGTACGCGCCTCACCTACGATTCGTCCAAGGTAACCTTCACAAGCCTGGCTGCCGGCAGCGGAGTCCCCAGCAGTTGGAGTGCCACCTATTCGGAGACCGGTACCGCCGGCGAGATCGATGTCGTGATCAAGGACGCGAACAGCGCCGACAACATCACTTCAGCTCCTTCGAGTCTGGAAGTTCTTGCCGTAACCTTTTCCAGGAACGCTGAGGCCTGTAACGACGCCGTCGATTTCGCTTTCAACGCGACAGCCGGCGATGGAAGCAATATGGAAACTGAGGGTCGGTACATTAAGCGCGTAAACACCCAGAGCAACACTATTGTCGAAGCAACGACCACCAACACGGCGGTCTCCGGTCCGACCGTGACCGACTACGCCTTTATCCGCGGCAACGTCAACAACCGCTTGTCGCACAGGCTCGATCTCTCCGACGTGATCGACCTGGCCGCTTACCTGTATTCAGGCTTGACGTTCAGCTTCGATTGCGCCGCCGCGAAAGATGTCAACAACGATGGAGCCGAGGACATCTCGGACGTGGTCACCCTGGTACAGGCGATCTTCAATACCAGCGGGGTCACCATCGCGGCGCCCAACTTCTCCGACCCGGGTATTGGCGTACCGGGAGTTGTAGCCGGCAACGGCGGGTCCATAGCCTCGCAGCTAAGCTGCGCCGAGGGCGAGACCTGCAACTGATCCCAATCCGCGCGCGGGTACAGGAACGGCTGAAGAGTTCATCGAGCGATCAGTAGGTGGCTCTTTGGGGCCATGGTCCTAGCCGGCGGGGCGGAAAAGCTCTCGTTCCAGAAGGAAAACCCATTCCCGATCGGCTCGACAGACCTCCTGGGGCGTACCTGCAGGTACGCCCTTTGATCATGGGCCAGACCAGGTGACCGCATTACCGCAGAACCTCCACCCCGTTTCACCCGCGCCGGGGCTGTCAGTCCAGGCCGCTACAGTGACGGCGCGGAGCGTTCTGCGTGACCCCGGCCTCCTCCACTTGCGGATCCCGGAATCAATCAACAGGGCCTTCAGTTGCGCAGGCGCGAACTGTCGATTAGGCTGACGATGTCTGGAATGATTCCAAGCGGAAATGTCCTCCCCGGTAAATTAGCCAAAGGTACCTGCCATGAAGGTTACCCTCGCCCTGCTGTCATCACTGCTGCTCGCCTTCTGTTCGACCCTGTTCCCGACCTCCACAGCGCTGGGTGAATCGCTCGCCGGCTCGCGGCCCAATATCATCCTGGTCATGACCGACGACCAGGGGATGGGCGACCTGTCCTGCCTGGGAAACAAGGTGCTGCGAACCCCGAACCTCGACCGCTTCCACAAGATCTCGACACGATTCACCGACTTTCACGTCAGCCCGACCTGCGCGCCGACGCGCTCGGCCATCATGAGCGGCCGGCATGAGTTTCGTAACGGCGTCACCCATACCATCAAGGAGCGCGAGCGCATGGCGCTGTCGACGACCGCCTTTCCGAAGCTGCTCAGGAAGGCGGGCTACTCTACGGGCATCTTCGGCAAATGGCATCTCGGCGATGAGGACGCCTACCAGCCCTACAACCGCGGCTTCAGCGAGGTCTTTATCCACGGCGCCGGCGGCATCGGCCAGTCCTACCCCGGCAGCTGCGCCGATTTTCCTCCAAACCGCAACAAGAAGACCCGCTACTTCGACATCGCCGCCCTGCACAACGATACGATCGTAAAAACCAAGGGGTTCTGCACCGACGTCTTCTTCCAGGCCGCTCTCGGCTGGATTCGCAAGCAGCAGCAGGCAAAGACCCCCTTCTTCGCCTATATCAGCACCAACGCTCCGCATGGACCGATGATCGCCCCGCAAAAGAACAAGAAGCGCTTCGCCGACCTCGGCTGGGGAGACCGCACCCAGGGACGCTACGGCATGATCGAGAACATCGACGAGAACTTCGGCCTGCTCATGCGAAAGCTCGACGAATGGAAGCTGTGGGACAACACCCTGGTAGTCTTCATGACCGACAACGGCCAGGCCGGCAGCCACGGCAGGCTCCTGCCGTTCGGCGACAGGAAAAACGGCAAGAACGTCCGCATGCACTCCGCCGGCTTCAAGACGGGCAAGGGCTCACAGTACGAGGGAGGCACCCACGTTCCCGCCTTCTGGCGCTGGAAGGGCAAGCTGGGAGAGGGAATCGACATCCCGGCGCTCACCGCCCACATCGACCTGTTCAAGACCTTCTGCGAGCT
>DODI01000230.1:7226-10611 GCA_003509045.1 Planctomycetota bacterium
AAACCCGACGGTGAGTGGCCGGACAGGAACCTTTTCGTCCACAAGGGGCGCTGGGAAAAGGGAGCCGACCCGAACAAGAGCAAGCTGAAGAGCTGCGCGGTACGTTCTCAGCGCTGGCGCTTCGTCGACAACAGAATTCTCTACGACATCTCGGCGGATCCGTACGAAAAGAAGGATGTGGCGGCCGAGCACCCGGAGGTCGTTCATCGCCTGCGTAAAGCCTACGATGCCTGGTGGGAAAAGACCGTACCCCTTATGGTCAACGAGAAGGCTCCCTACGCGCCGCAACAACCCCAGGCTGTCCGCTATCAGGAGCAGCTGAAAAAACGCGGTATACCCGACTGGAAGGCGCCGAAACTGTAGAATAGTGGCGAGTTTTGCCGCCTTCTGCAAAAATAGCAGGCTTACCTGAGTCGACAGAGACAAACGAATCCATTCAACCCGGAGAAATAACGATGATCCGTTACCTGACCTTGATTGCGCTGACCTCCCTCTTTGCCCTCAATCCCCTCGTCGCTGACGACTCGAAAACGGCTCCCGCCGAGAAAAAAGGGATGAAGAGCATCTTCAACGGCAAGGATCTCGATGGCTGGGACGGCGACCCGAAGCTCTGGTCGGTCAAGGACGGAGCCATCCGCGGCGAGACGACGCCCACAAACCGCGCCAGCGGTAACACCTTCATCATCTGGAAGGGTGGCGGCACCAAGGACTTCGAGCTGCGGCTCTCCTTCCGCTGCAACGCCACGAACAACTCGGGAATCCAGTACCGCTCAAAGCATCTCGCCGCGGGCAAGGGAAAGAACAAGTGGCGCGTGCAGGGCTACCAGCACGAGATCCGCAACCAGGACAAGCTGCCGAGCGTGTCGGGCTTCATCTACGACGAGGGCGGCACCGCCGGTCGGCGCGGCCGAACCTGCCTGGTAGGCGAGAAGGCCGTCTGGGGCAAGGACGGCAAGAAGATCACCGAGAAGCTGATCGATGCAGAGGGCTTCAAGAAGCTCTTCAAGCTCAACGAATGGAATGATGTCATCATCATCGCCAAGGGCAACCACATCCGCCACTACATGAACAACAGGCTGATCCTCGACTTCACCGATGGCCACCCCAAGGCACTGCTGGACGGTATCCTCGCCTTCCAGCTGCATGGAGGCAGGCCGATGTGGGCCGAGTTCAAGGACGTGCGCATCCGGAACCTCGAATAGACCTCCGATCTCTTTTTACGCTACGGAGAGGCTGGTGCCGATTCTATGCAAGTCATCTTTGACACCTTAAACATCTACTACCTTCCCCAGTATTTTCCGATCTACCGGGAGCTCAAGCGCGCCGGACACCAGGCCAGCTTCGTCTGCTACCTCAACAAGACTAAAAAAGAGCTGTTCGGAGATGTCTTTAAGCGCCTGGGCGCCCGCTGCTCCTGGGTTAACAGCCAGCGGGAAGCCGCCGAGCTCTATGTCGAGCAGGAACCCGACTGGATCCTGTTCGGCAATAAGTTCGATTACCTCGACCAGGTTCATCGCCACAGCAGGACAGCCCAGATCGGCCATGGCGTCGGCTCCAAGTCCTGCTACTACCATGATTCTTCGACACCGATGACCGTCCGCTTCATGGAAGGCGAGCTGCGGCTGAAAAAGATCCGCAAACTCTTCCCGAACGATTGCTTCCACGAGGTCGGCTTCTCAAAGATGGATCCCCTGTTCAAGAACGAGGAGCCCGGGCTGGACCTCCCGGGCCTCGGACTCGACCCGGCCCGGCAGACCATCCTCTACGCGCCGACCTTCAATCCGAGCTCGCTGGAGTGCTTCCCCGATGACTGGCCGGCTGATTTCGACCGGTATAACATCCTGGTCAAGCCCCACACCCTGACCTATACCCGCAAACGCTACAGGAAACAGCGGGAGAAGCTGAAGAGATGGGCCGAGTTTCCCAATGTCTACGCAGGAGGACCCCGGGAGTACTCCCTGCTTCCCTTCATGAAGGTCGCGGACATCCTGCTGAGCGAGGCATCGAGCACCCTGTTCGAATTCGCCGCGCTCGACCGGCCCGTTATCGTCTGCGATTTCTTCAAGCTGAGATGGTCCTACCGGGGACCGTTCCGCTACCGCTTCAACCGACGCTTCCGCACTGACAATGTACTCTTCGAGGATATTGGCCTGCACGTGAATGGCTATGAAGAGCTCATCGAGGCAGTCCCCGACCAGCTGGCCGCACCGGAACAATTCTCGGAAAACCGCAAACTCTATGCCCGCGACCACGTGGGAAGGACCGACGGAAGAGCCTCCGAGAGAATCGTAGGCTATCTCGAAAAGACCGCCGCGAACGAGTGAGCGCCCGCGGCGAAGATCGGAAGCGCCAGGACATGCCCTCGACTCCGCCGTACTGGAAACGCTAGAACAGCTCCTTCACCGCGGAGCCTTCCGGCAGGAACCGCATCGGACGGCCCTGGGCCAGGTATTCCGCCTTCGGATCAAGACCGAGGGCGTGGTAGACGGTGGCTGCGAAGTCTGCGATGGATACGGGGCGATCGACAGGAACCGCGCCGTAGTTGTCGCTCGAGCCGATGACTCGCCCAGTCTGGACCCCGCCGCCGCCGAGAGTCAGGCTGAAGCAGCGACTCCAGTGATCACGTCCGGGGCCGCGCTTGTCCTTGTTGAAGCCGGGCGTCCGCCCGAACTCACCCGCGGTGATCACAAGCGTGGTGTCGAGCAGCCCCCGGTCGTCGAGATCGTTGAGAAGCGCCGAGTAGCTGTTGTCGTAGATCGGAAGCTGCTTGTCGAGATGGGGAAAGATGCCCCAATGATGATCCCAGGCGTAGATCCCCGTATCCACGTAGCCCAGGATCGTAACGAACCGCACCCCCGCCTCGACCAGGCGGCGCGCCAGGAGCATGCCCTGTCCAACCCTGTTGCGGCCATAGGCGTCGCGAAGGGCGGCGGGCTCTTTTGACAAGTCGAAAGCGTCCTTCGCCTTGTTCGAGGTCGACAGGCTGAGGGCCTGCTCGGTGAAGGTGTCGTGCTCGCGGGCGAATTCGAGCTGGCGCTCGCGCGCGGCCTGGTAGCGGTCAAGCCCCCGCAGCAGGTTGCGGCGGCCCAGGAGGCGGCCGGGATCGACATCATCGGCCGCATCGAAGGTCTTCACCGAGAAGGCCGGGGAGTTCGGATCCTGCTCGATGAGGAAGGGGTCGTAGCTGTGGCCGAGATAGCCGCCATAGCCCGGGGCGCTGTGCGCCGGGTGCTTCATGTCGCCGAGATGTACGAAGGGTGGCACCAGCGATTGCTGCTTCTGCTGCAGGCTGAGCACCGCGCCGATCCCCGGAGCCTGCAGGTTCTTATCAAGCGGACTCCCGCACATGATGTCCACATCGCCCTCGCCGTGCTTCGAGCTGTAG
>DODI01000193.1:0-3896 GCA_003509045.1 Planctomycetota bacterium
AAGTGAAAGAAAAATAACCAGCGCCGACAGGCCCAGCCCGCGCCCCATCAGGCGAGGCTCGAGTACATTGCCGAGGCCAACGTTCAGGGCAGCGTAGCCGGCAGCGACCCCAACGGCTAAGCCGACACCTCCCTCAGGCGCGACCAGGGCGAGGAGTACGGCGGGCAGGGCGGCTATGATGGAGCCGATTGTCGGGATGAAATTGAGCAGGAATGCGACAAGGCCCCAGAGCGCGGCGAAAGGGACTCCCATGATGGCGAGGAAGATGCCTGCAAGGACACCGGTAAGCGCACTCATGCAGGTCTTGATGGCCAGGTAACGATTGACGCTCTTGAGGAACTCTTCAAACGGGCCGAGGGTTCCCTGGCCATACCCGAAGGCCGCCTGCAATTTCCCCGAGAAGGTCGCCGCTTCGAGCAGGATGAAAAGAACCGTAATAAGAATCAGAAAGGCGTTCGCAAGGACTCCGGTCAAAGCCTTGATGGAGCCGGCGAAAAAGCCCATCAAGGCGGAGGGATCCAAGAGATCCCCTATGACCTTCTCCGGCGCCTCCCATCCCAGGCTCTCAAGGCCCGCGTACAGCATGTCGAGCTTTTCCTGGATTTCAGCGCCGTAGACCTCGCTTTTGTCCCCGAATCCTTTAGCCGATGACCCGATAAGAGATCCGATAGCTACGACTCCAATCACCACGGCCAGCAGGACAACAGCGAGCGCGGCCCAGGAAGGAAGCCCCTTGCTCTTTAGCCAGAACAGGGGGGGGGCGGCCAGAACCGCGACGAAGACCGAGAGGAGAAACGGCACGAAAATCTCCTGGGAGGCATGAAGACCCCAGATAACCACCACGAAGCAGGCGCTTGTCATCAGGAATCGCGTCAACGTCGAAGAATCTTTTTTCTCGCTCATACCACCTCAGTTCTTTCTGTTCCGCCGGAATCGCTTCCTCCGGTAGCCACGCTGGCAAGGTAACCTACACAGAAGCAGGTTACAACGCCGAGCACGCTATAAAGAAGATGGCTGACATCCGTCAGGTATTTAACAAGGAGGAGGGTGACAACCGCAACGATGGCGCCGGTAAGCACGCCCGTGGAATTGCTCCGGCGGGTAAATATTGCCAGGCATACAATTCCGCCCAGGGGCCCCAGAATCAAACCGAGAAACTTGAGATATTCATCGAACATGGACCTGATCATGCTGTTGCCGCTGTCATGGAAGGCAGCAAGAACGAGGCCGGCGCAAAGCGCAAGCATTCCGAGGACCAGAGTCGCAAGCCGCGCAGCCCGGAGGTAACGTTCTTCGGGCAAATTGGGCCTGAAGCGGCGGTAAAAATCCGTAACGAAAACCGCCGACACGCTGTTCATGCTCGAGTCAAGAGTTGACATACTCGCGGCAAGAACTCCGGCGATCAACAGGCCTGTGATCCCGGGAGGAAGAGCCTGGACTATGAAAAGTGGAAAGACCTGGTCGTTTTTCAACTCAGGGGAAAGATCTGCAGGATGTTGCTGGTAATAAACAAACAGCCCGGCACCTACAAAAAACAGGAGCGCTGGAATTGGTATTGCCAGAAAGGCGTTGGCCCAGATCCCCTTGGCAGCCGACTTTTCGTCGGATGTGGTCAGGTAGCGCTGAACAACCGCCTGGTCGGACCCATAGGTGGCAATCTGCTGAAAAATGCCGCCCAGCAGGATCACCCAGAAAACCTCCCTGGTAAAACTCTCCTGCCCCCAGTCGAAATTCGCCGTGGCCAGCTTTCCGGCCGAAAGCGCTTCGGAATAGATGCCGCCGAACCCACCTTCGACACTGCCGGCGATAACAAAGATCGCTATGATAGCCCCGCCGACAAGCACTACAGCCTGCAGAACGTCAGTCCAGATGACGGCCTCGATCCCCCCGAGGTAAGTGTAGGCCGTGGCAAGGATGACCATGAGGACAACGCAGGTGTAAATATCGACGCCCGTCACAGCCTTCAGCGCCAGGGCCGGCAGGTAGAGGACGATCGTCATCCTGCCGAGTTGGAATAGAATAAAGGAGACGCTCGCGAAAAGCCGGACCGCGAGGTTGAAGCGCTTCTCCAGGTACTCGTAAACAGTCGTAATCTTCGCGCGCCGGAATGCCGGCATGAAAAAAAAGACGATCAGTGGAGCAACCAGTGGAATTGTGAGGACCCCCACGTAGTAGGCGAAATCGGTCTTAAAGGCCAGAGCTGGAATCCCTGTGAAAGTCAGCGAACTCAACCCGGTTGCGAAAACACTTAATCCCGCGGCCCACCAGGGGATCCGCCCCCCGGCGAGAAAGTAGTCCCCTGTAGTCTTTCCCCGCCTCGACAAATGCCACCCAATGCCGACCAGCAGGAGAAGGTAGATGGCCAATACTCCAAAATCCAGCCTGGTAAAGTCTCCCGAGTGGACAGCCTTTACCGATAAAACCCTGGGGGACCGGACACCGGGCCTGGCTTCGCCGGTTGGAATGAACCACCTGCCACCGTATTCAACCGTATTGACGGTGACCCGGGAGGTGCCCACCTTGTCCCCCGGGAAGGTCGGGAATGTGCCGAATGGAGCCCACCTGTCGACCACCTTATTGTAGGAGATGCACTCAAGAGTCCAGCCGGGGTGGTGTTCGTTTGTCTTCCCTGGATTGTTTTTCAACCACTCGAGGGCTTCGGAATCGCCCCCACCTACCAGGAGAAGGTGGGCCTCCCCGATCCGTAAAGCCGGAGAGGGGGCAGCTGCGCGCCCGCCGGGCATGTCCTTGATCTGTTTCCATTTTCCTTCAGAAGCTGAATACACATAAGCATCCTTTAACGGAGGAAACACCCGGGAACCGAGCTTCCCTTCTTGAAGACGAAGGCCACCAAAGAGGTAAAATTCATCATCGATAACCCCGCTAGCCGCCTGGAACCTCTCAGGTCCCGGCCAGGGCTCGAGTACTTTCCAGCCCGACTTCGGATCCGGGCGGCCTTCGGGGCCAAGCTCAAGTGACCAGAATGTCTTCAGCGCCTGTCCTGACTGGCTCTCCAATTGGCTGAGACCGCTGGCTACGTATAGGACAGCGCCTTCGCCTTTTTTCACTACGGCAGCGCAAAGATTGGTACAGGCAGAGGGGAGGGCGGGATATTCTTCCAGCTCACTGAGCTTTTCATCCCAAGCATAGGAGAAGACCCTGTTGCTTGCCTTTGCCCCATCGTCTCCGCCTATAAAAATGACACGATTGGCAAAGGATACAGATCCCCCATAGGCTAATGGGGCAGGCAGCTTCCCCGCCACCACCCAGGACTTCTCCCGGCCCTCTCCACCAGAGAGATCCAGCGAAAAGATCCGGTCATGCCAGACTTTATTTCCATCTTCCCAGGGCGGCGCATCCGGGAAATTAGCTCCCCCGGCTACCAGGAGCCGCCCATTGCTGACCCCTGAAAAAGCACCTGCAAAACCGTGCTTGTCAGGAAGAGAAGGGAGTGTCGTATCCCACTGAAGCCCTCCAAGAGAGCCCTCACCGTTTACCCAATAGGCGGGAAACACCAGGAGAAGGAGAGAAACGAGACTGATTTTTAATTTCATGACCGGTTTTTCCTTGGAGGGAAGCAGGGCCGTAAAAGCGCCTGAGAACAACCTTCGGTACCCAGGAGCCTCTATCATTACAAAGACTTCAGTTAATGCTCAACCCTGCCGGGAGAGTTTTTCAGTAATAAGGACGCCGTGCTTGCATCAACCCCACCCAGCCCTTTGAATTGAATCTTCCCGAAAAAGGGTCTCTGCTTCAAGGACCCGCCGCTTCCGCCAACAACCACCGTTTGCCAGGGTCGGCAAACATCCCTACAAGGCCTTAAGGATCGAACCGGTGAATCTCATTAAACAGCTATGTAAAAAATTACCCTTTCTGACCTGTCTCTCATTACTCAC
>DODI01000193.1:4287-5042 GCA_003509045.1 Planctomycetota bacterium
CGCACCGATAAATTCCGGCAGCTTGAAGAGATTCTTCCAACTCCCAACGAGAGACGCACCGCATCCGGAGCCCCCGGTCCTGCTTACTGGCAACAGCAGGCTGATTATGTGATCGATGTAGAGGTTAACGAAAAGACCCACCAGGTCATCGGCTCAGAGACGATCACCTACACCAACAACTCTCCCCATGAGCTCAGCTATCTCTGGCTGCAGCTGGATCCAAACCTCTTCTCGAAACACTCCTTCACCCCTTTGGCCGATGAAGCCCCTGAACTGGCTGACATTTCCTACAGGAGGCTCAAGGGGATTCTGTATCGATCCGAATTTGACGGCTCCATCACTGTTTCTTCCGTCAAGGACCGCGATGGGAAGCCGCTGCCTCACACCCTTGTCAAAACCATGATGCGGGTGGACCTTCCCGCCCCCTTGAAAAGCGGAAAGGCCTTCACCTTTTCTGTGGCCTGGAGCTACACGCTTGTAGACCTCAAGAAGATCCGCGCCCGGTCAGGGCAGGAGGTGCTGGAAGATGGCAACGCCATCTATTCGGTGGCCCAGTGGTACCCGAGGATGTGCGCTTATACCGATGTTCACGGCTGGCGTCATCGGCAGTACATAGGCGGCGGAGAATTCACCCTCGAATTCGGGAACTTCCTCGTGAAGATCACCGCCCCCGAAGACCATATCGTGGCCTCTACCGGGATGCTGCAGAACCCGGAAGATGTCCTCACCGCCGACCAGCGCAAACGTCTTGGGGC
>DODI01000429.1:0-1335 GCA_003509045.1 Planctomycetota bacterium
TGGGGCTCGAGCTTCGTCGACCTCAACGGAGACGGCTGGGACGACCTGGTCGTCGCCAATGGCTACATCACGACCAACGATACCGGCGACCTGTGAAGCTTCTTCTGGCGGCAGGTCGTGTCGCAAACGAAAAACACCTCGACAGAGACCTCGGCTGGACCCAACCAGGCCTATCTCCAGCTCTCGCGAATGATGCGCGAGGGCCGCTCGTGGAGCGGCCGCGAGAGAAACTGTTGTTTTCTCGGCGCGCGGGATGGCGCCTTTTCCGATGTCTCCGCTATCTCGGGACTCGATTTCCCGGATGACAGCCGCGCGCTCGCCGTTGGCGACTGGGATGGAGATGGCGACCCCGACCTCTGGATCTCGAACCGGAACGCGCCTCGCCTCAGGTTCCTCCGCAATGATGCGGCGCCCCCCGGAAGCTTCCTGAATCTCAGGTTGCGGGGAGATGGAAAAAAAACAAACCTGGATGCCGTAGGAGCCCGGGTTGAGCTGAAGCTGGCCGCTGATGGCAAGCGACCGCTCTTGAGAACGGTGACGGCGGGGGATGGCTTCCTGACCCAGTCAAGCCGGTGGCTGGCCTTCGCGGTCAGGAACGGAGCAGGTATCTCGGAGGTGAAGGTGCGTTGGCCTGCGGGAAAGACGGAGCTCTTCACCGGAGTCCGGGCGGGCGGACGCTACGAGCTGAGACAGGGCAGCGGCCGGGCGGAGCCCGTCAACATCGACCAACCGCAGCCTCCGGCTTCCCCTGCTCCCCTTCTTCCCCCGCCCGCAAGCGACCGGGCCCGGATCCGGCTGATAACCCTCCTGGACATTCCGGATCTCGCCTTCCTCGATCTCGAGGGTCAACGCAGTCCGCTCCTGCCGGGCCGGGGCCGCCCGCTGCTGGTAAATCTCTGGGCAAGCTGGTGCGTTCCCTGCCTGGAGGAGTTGAGAGAATTCCGGGATCGTGGCGACGAACTGAAAAAAGCCGGGATCGAGATCCTCGCCCTCAGCACCGATGAGCTCGATAAGAAGGGGAGCCTCGAGCTGCCTGGACGGGTTAAAAAATTTATCGGCGGCCTGGGTCCGCCGATCAGGACAGGAAGGGCCACCGGCGACCTTGTCGCCTTCCTGCAGAATCTCCACGACAGCATGGTGCCCCTCAACAAGCCGCTGCCGCTGCCCAGCAGCTTCCTGATCGACAGCGCCGGACGGCTCTCGGTCATCTACAAGGGTCCTCTCTCGGTCGATGACCTGATCGAAGACATCGGACATGGCCGGCTGGAGCGAAAGGAACGCCGCCTTGCCGGAGCCCTGCTCCCCGGTATCTCCATCGAGAGCCAGGCGATCGAG
>DODI01000429.1:1724-3067 GCA_003509045.1 Planctomycetota bacterium
TTGGCCCCGCCGCGCTCAAACAATACCAGGCTGTCCTCTCGATGAAGCCGGAGTTTACGGAGGCGGAAAACAACCTCGGTCTCCTGCACCTGCGAGCCGGAAGGCTCGCCGAGGCGGCAAGCTCCTTCAGGCGGGCGATCTCACTGCGCGAAGAGTATGTAGAGCCGCGCTTCAACCTGGGCGCCGTCTATGACCGCCAAGGCCAGCTCGACAAGGCCATCGCCCTCTACCTCGATGTGCTACGCCGCAGGCCGGGCTACAAGAGGGCGAACAACTCTCTCGGAATCATCCGCGCGCGCCAGGGGCAAAGAGCCCTGGCGGCCAGGCGCTTCGAGAAGGAGATCGAGATCCATCCTCGGTTTGCCGAGGCCCACAACAACCTCGGCCAGCTGCTGCTGGAGGTCAAACAGGACCAGGCCGCGGAGACACGGCTTCGCGAAGCCGTCAGGTTGGACCCCCTCGACCCGCAGGCGCGGATGAACCTGGGAATCGCCCTGAAGCGTAACGGAAAAACAAAAGCCGCCCTGGAGCATTATCTCGAGGCCATCCGTCTCCAGCCCCGCTTTGTCGAGGCGATCAACAACCTTGGTCGTCTCTACCTCGATGAGGGCCGCCTCGAAGAGGCGAAGGCCAGCTTCCGGAGCGCTCTCGAGATCAACCCCGGCTTCACGCCGGCGCGGGTAAATCTCGAGCGAGCTCTCGGCAATCGGTAAAAAAAGAGTCCGCCGGAGGCAGGCCTCCGGGCGGACTCTCTTACCGATATTCGGTGAGCTCTCGCTCTATTCGCAGATCGGTGAGACCGACAGGCAGTCGGCCCCATCTTCGGTTTCATCTACGCCGCAGTCAGCAGTCGTGTAGCCGGCGCCCGAGGGGGTCGGAGGCGCAGGGGCGGCCCCGCCGCTGAACAGCCAGCTGAAGATAATGATCGCATCGGTGATCTCGATGGCGCCGGTATCGTTGGTGTCGGCCGCGTCAACACAGGACGGGGCAGCGCCTCCGCTAAAGAGGTAGAGGAGCGGAATGACACCATCTGTCAGGTTGATCGAGCCATCGGAGTTACCGTCACCGCGAACGAAGAGCGCCCCGGCCGGCAGGCAGTTATTGTGGCGGTCGCAGTCGCTGTCGTCGCAATCGACCAGGCCGTCACGGTCATCATCGACGCCGTTGTCGCAGATCTCGTTGCAGGCGGGACAGTCGGTGTCGACGCAGTCCGTCGCGCCGTCTCCATCATCGTCCGCGCCATTGTCGCAGATCTCCGCCGGTGCCGCGTCGCAGCCCGCGGTTCCAGCGCAATCGCCATCGTCACAATCGGTGTCGCCATCGGCGTCATCATCCCAGCCGTT
>DODI01000429.1:3453-6335 GCA_003509045.1 Planctomycetota bacterium
AAGTCATCGCAGTCCTCACGGTCCTGGACGGTGATGGTGACGTGATAGGACCCATCGGTACGAAGACGAATCGAAGCTCGCCCGCTCGCCTGCGGCCCAATGACCTGGACCGCCTCGCCTTCCATCTGGGGCTCCACCGTGAAGGTGTAAAGAATCGGATCGCCGGAATCGTCCTCGCCCGCCGCGATCAGGCGATGGCTCGGGCCGAATCTTGACCCGGTAGCCTCGATGACCGCCTCGGTCAGGTGGGTGTCGGCGTAGCCCTCCTCTCCCTCTTCGGGGCAGGGCGACGGAGCGAACTCTCCCAGCTCGCTCAGGTAGTTGTTGCGAATCTGTTCCGGCTCGAGAACTCCATCGTGAATTCTCACCTTGGAGACCAGGATGCTTCCCTGCAGCCCGAGGGTGAGACCGACACCATCGCCCTCGACCTGCTGAGCGATCCGGATCTTGCCCGGGTGGGCGTTGAGCGCGCCCGCCCCGAGCACCTCCTCGTTGGTGAACTCGCAATCGAACGCGACCAGGCAACCATCGGCGTAGACCCGGGTGGTCCCGGTATCATCACCGTCAAAGGTATAGACCAGGTGGTGCCATTCCTCGGGGGCGGGAGCGCCGCCGCCGTTGTTCCAGCCGAGGTCGGGTCCGTTTCCTCCCCAGTGCCCGACGGCGCCGAAGAGATTGTGGGTACCGTAGTTGAAGGCCATGTTCGAGCCGTCCGGGCCGCCTCGCTTACCCCAGGACAGGAGAGTCTCCTCCCCGACCATGTCCGGCCCATTCCAGACCCACATCTCGATGGTTCGGGTCGGCCCGGGGCCGAGGATCGCAAGGGGAGCGTCATCCATGCTCTCGTAGCTGTCTCCACTACGGCCATCTTCGTTGAAGCTCACCCCGATACCAAAATCGCGCATCGCCACCACCGGAGAGCCGATGATCTGGAAATCATCCAGGGTGCCCTGGTTCTCCCAGAACTCTTCGCCGGCGGTCGGATCGGCGGCATCGAGACTGACGAGCAGCTCTCCGGCCACCTCAATATCGCCTACCTCGATCACCTCCCGGACAACAGTCCAGACAGCCGTGGTCTCTCCCACATCGTTGACAGCGACGACCTCTACATCGAAGAACTCAGGCTCGGGGTCCGGTATGACGTATTCAAAGCGCCCCTCGAGAGAGATCGTAGCCCCCTCGGGAGAGATCACATCGAGCTCCGCCGGCGGCAGCGCCTCCACTGCGAGAGTAAAGCCGTAGACCTTCGCCCCGCTGAAGTAGTTGTCTTTCTCCGGAACATTAGTAAATACAGGAGCGGTCTCTACAATGCCCTCCACCCCGTAGCGCTCACGCTCGGCGTTGAAGTTGCTGATGATCTCCTCATGGGTCAGCACCTCGTCGTGGATTCTCACCTGGCCAAGCGCCAGGGTTCCAACACGCGGTCCCCAGTCAATCTCACCGGCCGCGTTGACGATCTGCGAGCCAAGCGTGATGGGATGATCCGGATGAGTATTGATCGCATTGACTCCATGAACCTCGGAGTTCCAGGCCTCTCCATCAACGTAGAGACGGGTCGTAGCTGTGGCATCTCCGTCAAAGGTATAGACGAGATGGTGCCAGCTCGCCTCCGAAGGCGCCCCAGGAGTGAAGGTATTATCAATCCAGCCAACGTCCGGACCACCTCCTCCCCAATGAGTCACCGCGCCGAAGTTTCCGTGGTTGCCGTAGTTGAAGCTCATCTCGGAGCCATCAGGTCCACCACGGCGCCCCCAGGCAACCATGGTCTCCTCGGAATCGACAAACTCATTGTAGGCCCAGACCTCGATGGTGCGGGTAGGATTGAGGCCGACCAGTCCAGCCGGCGCGTTTTCCTGGGCCTGGTAGATGCCCTGCAAACCATCGGGATTCAACAGGACGGCGGTCGAATCGAGAGGGCCAAGAACCGTCACGACGACCTCGCCGTTGAGAAGAAAATCTCCGGCTGTCCCCGCGTTTTCCCAAACCTCTTCTCCTGCGGTAGGATCATCCGCATCGAGATCGACGAAGAGCTCTCCCGCGGTAACAATGTCCTGCGCAAAACCCGGAGTCGCCCACAATAGAACAGGCAGCAGTGCCGCTGCTGAAAACAAGGTCTTGAGTATTCTCATACCAACCTCCCTTAGAGTGACAAGTGATGATTGATCCGACTCCATACTTCCTTCCGAAGAAACAGACGAGTAAGGAAAAGCCGCCGTGGGGCGCCAGAGTCCTGCATAGCCAAAAAAAGCTGTCGCTGTGATAGAATCGGCAACCGTGCCGACCGTATCAGATTCTTCGACCCAATAGCCCGGCTGAAACAACCTTCGCCGGGCATCCGTCCTCGAAGTATACCCTCAGATTCTATTCGCCCGGGAAATCGTAAACAACAAGGATCTGCGATGTCAGGAGACTCAGATAAGAGGAATCGTCCCCTGGGAAAAGGGATGTCGGCATTCCCCCTCGCACCTATTTACGCCCTGTTGCCCTGCCTGCTCGCCTGCGGATGCGGCAGCAATGACGCGCCCCCGTCCCCAGTCCTGCTCAGCGAGATCACAGCCGAGGTCGGGCTGGTCGAAAAGCAGCGGCCCTGGCCACGCGGAACCTACCAGATACCGGAAATATCTGTCGGCGGCCTCGGGCTCTTTGATTCCGATGGAGATGGAACCCCTGAGATCTACCAGGTTCGCTACCCCGGGCCCGGAACTCCCTCGGAGGCAGCCCCGAACAGGCTCTACAGGCTGGCCAAAACCGGCGTCTACCGGGAGGTCGCGGGAGCCGACGGTCTCGACGACCCGGGCTACGGCAACGGTGTCGCGGTCGGGGATATCGACAACGATGGCGACCTCGATGTCTACGTTACGAACATCGGAGAGGATGGGCTC
>DODI01000250.1:0-5161 GCA_003509045.1 Planctomycetota bacterium
AGGGCATTTTTCCGGACAGGTCTCCTGGCTTACGGATCGAGCCGCCCTCCCGAACCTTCCCGACCCAGCCGTCAGGGTCAGTGGCGAGCTCCTTTCAGAGAAAGGATGTACGGCTCCTGGAGCCGTCGGTTGGGCTATCCTCGGTTACAGTGGCGGGGGCCGCGCCGGTTTTTCACCGGCTTCCCTCTTTCCGCCGTCGCTCTCCAGCGAGAGCGGCGGCACCCGGAAAGCGCCTATGGTATTCCCTGTCCGGGGCGGATGAAAGCGATATCGGAGCTTTCGGTCGATCAGCCACGCTCTCTGGTTTCTCCGTCCCGAGGCCACCTGGACGCGCGCCGCAAGCCTTTGGAATTAAATGATTTATCCGCTGCGGGGTGGAACTGGCCAGTGATCGAAAGAGCTTGCCGAGGTACGGTCCGATCTGGTACAAAAGCTGTCCGTCTGAATTCCGGTCTCGACGCGCAGCGACTCCCGGAGCGCATCGAAATTCGCTTTTTTATACGGTCAAACAGGGCAGGTACCTTGGATAGCCACGCCGACAGTAACACCTCCATGAACAGGCTTGCGATGGCCGGGCTTGATTCCGCCATCAACCGGTCAAGGGACTGCCTCTTCAGCCAGTTCCAGCGCGAAGAGGGCTCTGGCGACGGTTTCTGGTGCGGCGAGCTGGAGGCGGACTCGACCCTGGAATCTGACTATATCCTTTTCCTGTACCTTTTTGACAGGACGAGGCATCACGACAAGATTGCCAGGCTGGCTGCCTTTGTCGCGCGCCATCAGCTCGAGGATGGAAGCTGGAATATCTACGAGGGCGGCCCCGGCGAGATCAGCGCCACCGTCAAGGCCTATGTCGCCTTGAAGATCGCAGGCTACGAAGAAGATGACGCAGTGATGGTCAACGCTTGTCGGGCGGTACAGATGCTCGGAGGCATTGACCAGGTTAACAGCTACACCAAGGTCTACCTTGCCATGCTGAACCTGCAGTCCTGGGACCGGGTTCCGGCTATTCCGCCGGAGGTGGTCCTGCTGCCTCGATTTTTCTACATCAACATCTACGAGATATCTTCCTGGTCTCGTGCGATTCTCATTCCGCTGTCGATTCTCTATGCGAAGTGGACGGGGTTTTCGAATCCCAACGGCCTGACGATCGACGAGCTCCTTCCGCCTTTGGTTGCCGAAGATCGCGAGGTGGGCGAGTCACTTCACGGGGAAAATGGAGATCCTGTCGCGGGCGGAGGCACCGCCGGTTCGGCGGCGGCCGGGGCCGAAGATAGCGGAGCCCGTTTTCACCGGTATACCGAGTCGATCTTCAGCTGGCGCAAGGTCTTTACGACGATTGACATGGTGCTTAAAAAACTCGAGAGATCCAGGGTCAAACCTCTTCGAAGTCTTGCCGTCAAAAAGGCGGAGGAGTGGATGGTTACTCGCCTGGAGGACTCCGATGGCCTGGGGGCGATTTTTCCTTCGATGATCAATTCGGTGCTGGCCCTTCGCTGTCTCGGCTACGAGGCCGACCATCCGCTGGTCCTGGAGGGGCTCGAGAAACTTGAAGAGCTAGAGGTTGAAGACGATGGGGAGCTTCATCTTCAGCCCTGCCTGTCTCCCGTCTGGGATACGGCCCTGGCCCTCAACGCGCTCGGTGAGGCCGGGGTTTGTGGTAATCTCCGGGATATGACCGCAGCCGGCAGATGGCTCCTGTCCAAAGAGGTGAGACGGCCGGGCGATTGGCAGAAGCGCGTGCCAAATGTCGAGGCCAGCGGTTGGCCCTTCCAGTTCAGGAACGAATTTTACCCCGATATCGATGATACAGCCGCTGTCGTGATGGCCCTGAATCGTGTTGACGCAGATGAGGTTGAAGGGCTTGAGCAGGCTATCTCGCGGGGAATTAACTGGGTTTTAAGCCTCCAATGCTCCAATGGAGGATGGGCGGCTTTTGACGCGGATGTTGAGCGTAAGATTCTCAACGAGATCCCCTATGCCGATCACAACGCCATGCTGGACCCGGCCTGCGCCGACATCACCGGCCGCGTATTGGAAATGTTGGGGAGCACGCAGGGGTGTCTCGATGATTCCAGGGTAGATGAAGCGGTCAGGCGTGGAGTGCGGTACCTGAAGGACACCCAGGAGGATAACGGATCCTGGTACGGCCGTTGGGGGGTCAACTACATCTACGGTACCTGGCAGGCGCTGAAGGGTCTCATGACGGTTGGCATCAACGCCGATGAGGACTATGTTCGACACGCGGTCTCCTTCCTGAAAAATCACCAGAACGAGGATGGCGGCTGGGGAGAGAGCTGCCGGTCCTACGATGATGCATCCTTCGCGGGCAAGGGAGAGACCACGGCCTCCCAGACAGCCTGGGCCCTGATGGGGCTTATCGCCGCCGGCGAGACGGACTCTCCCGAGGCTCAGCGGGGAGTGAGGTATCTCATCGACCACCAGGATGCCGATGGCGACTGGACCGAGAAGTGCTGGACCGGAACGGGCTTCCCGAGGGTCTTCTATCTCAAGTATCACATGTACAGTCTCTACTTTCCGCTTTTCGCTCTTGGCATGTACAGGAATGCCGCCCAGGCGGCGGGAGATTCAGCTGTCGCAGGAGAGCAGGGTCGCCAGGCAGCGTTCGAACCTGTGTCCGCGCGCCGGGATTGAGTCGCCGTGATGAAGAGAGTTCTTGTGACCGCGGCTGTCCGCCAGGAGTTGTCAGGCCTCGAGGTCCAGCTCGCGGACGGGTCGCTTGAGCTCCCCGAAGGCGCCCTGGTTCAGCTCTGCCTGACAGGGGTCGGCGCCGCCAGGGCCAGGCGGAAGCTCGAGGCGGTGCTAGCCGAGTGGCAACCGGATCTCATTCTCGCGACCGGGTTTGGCGGTGGACTTACGGGCAGGCTTCGTGGAGGAGACATCATCCTGGCCGAGAGGGTGCTGGAGGCGGCCAGCCCCGGACTTGACCCGAGGAGCCTTTCTACAGGTCAGGACCTGCTCGAGATGTCCCTGGGCGTTACGGTTCCGAATTCCAGCGTCCATCGGGGTACATTATTGACAGTGTCGGATGTCATATTCTCCGCGCAGGAAAAACGTAAGCTGGGTTCACGTTATGGCGCGGACGGGGTCGACATGGAATCTTTCGCCATTCTTGAAATCGCGGGGGAAAGAGGTATCCCCTGTATCGCAGCCAGAGCGATATTTGACGAGGCGGCTTTTGAGTTGCCCCGGGGGCTTGAAAGCATCCCGGGCCCGGATGGAAGTCCGCGGTTGCGGGGTGTCATCAAGCTGCTTTTAAGGCGCCCCTGGTCCATTCCACGGCTTTACGCGCTCAGGAGCCGCAGTGTCCGTGCGGCTGCCAGCTTGGCCGCGTTTGTTGCAGGAACCCTGCGGCGGCTGGAAGGAACTGGTAAAGATGCCTGAATCGAAGCTCAAGCCAATGGAACTTCGGATGTTTCGTACGCTCGGTGTGCGAGAGGAGTTCAACGCGCCCGAGCTGGAGCGGCTGCTGGGTGGGGAGGGGGTCGATCTTTCCATGACCGATCAGCCTGAGGCGCTCAGGGTAAGGTTGGAGGCTGGGCTGGAAGTCCTCGATCGCCGGATCCTTGCCGGTATTAAGCTGGCGCTTGGCCGTCAGGCGAAGCTTTGCGGCTTGGCAGGGGTGGTGCTCGGCATCATCGCCGGCGTGTGGGTTGCAGTACAAGTAGACGCGGCTCCTCCTGTAAGCTGGGCATTGGCGCTCTCTGTTGCGATCGGTGGGGCGGTGCTATTCGGCCTGCTGCTGATTTACCTGCTCGCCCTGCTGGTGCGAGTCCGGGGCGATCTCAAGCTCCTGGTCGGTCTTCGAGGGCGCTACCGCGGCAGGTTCGAAGGATGCTCCGGCATCCCGGAACTGCAGGCCGCAGCTCGCGAGATCTACGATGAGGTGCGAATCGTCGGTGGTGAGCTGAAGTAGGACTCACCGAGCGGAGCGGTCCCCCGTTGCGCGTGTGTCGCGCATTCAGGAGGACCGCCTGGCCCGGCTGTTTTCTTCTGGCAGGGTTACTTCGGCTGGAAGGAGGTGGCCGGGACGCTGTCGTCGATCTTGACCGCGATCCGCGACTTCAGGTTCTGGGCCTGGATGAGCCACTCCTTGTGCTCGACGCTGTAGTCGGAAGGTATCTCACAGGTAAAGACCTTGTCGATCGCCGCCAGGGCCCGCTGGTATTCTTCGGCCTGGGCCAGCGCCTTTGCCAGCAGGAACCAGTTTTCTCCGAAGACGGGATCTTTGCCGCAGGCTGCCTCGAGAGTCGTGATGCCCTCCTCCAGGCTTCCAACGGAATACCCGACAAATTCATAGTCGGCCGCCTCGATGATCAGGGTGCCGAGCACCCGGGCAGGACCGCCATGGTCATAGGACCCATCCAGCTCATGGGCCACCTCCAGGCAATACTTCATCTCCCGAAGGAGTTTTGTGCTAGGTTCCTTCACCACATCGAGAAGGGCTCCAATGCAGATGGCTGAGTAGTAATAGGCTTCCGCCTGGAGCGAAGTTTTTTGTCTCGCTTCCCGTCCGAGGTAGACTCCCTCGAGCGCGTATTTTCTCTTTTCTCCCGGGTCCTGATGGTTCAAGGCAAGCCATGAACAGGCTCTTACGCCGCGCCAGAGCGACTGATAACCATTACCGGAAGATACGGAATCTTTCGAGGTACCGAGCGAGTGGGAGACCCTGTATACCGTTCGGGGCTCCTCGTAGCTCTTGTCTATCTCTCCGATTCTTTCTTCAAGAACGGCGGCCGGCAACGGGACGTCATTCAGTTCCGCCTTCGGTTCCGTTCCCGAGACCTGCATGGCTTCGTAGGATGAACAGCCCGCCACCAGGAAAACCAGGGCGGCGCAGAACATACCAAGGACCACGGATTCAGCTCTATTTTTCTTCACTCTTCTCTCCCCTTTCAAAATGGTACTTTTTTTCTACTTCACTCAACCACCCAGACCGGATGCGGCGAAATTCTTTACAGCCCATCTGCTGTAGAATCCCACCGGCATCTTTTACCGTAGAGATCTTTTCCAAGGCGGTTATCAGCAGGCGCTGCTCTTCACTTACAGCCGCTGCTGATTTGAATGCTCCTCTGAAAGCAACTATGACAGCAGGAGGATAATAGGACGATTCGATGACTTTCTCCACTTTTTTCAGTCTTCC
>DODI01000588.1:0-7493 GCA_003509045.1 Planctomycetota bacterium
GTTCCTGGTGCCCAGGAGGACATTCTGCAGGGCGATGAAGTGTTCTTCCGTGATTCCGCCGCGAGCCACCCAGGGCTTGGTGACGTTGTCGAAGGACTTCAGCGCCCGCAGGCCTTTTTCCCTGTACTTGGCAAAGGTGCTTTCCTTGGCGGCGCCCGCATCGTATTTGCCGTGCAGGACAGCGGCCACGACCCGGTCATGGCGGCCGAGGTAATCGAAGCTCTCGAGTTCGGAGACGGAGATTCCCGCCTCGACGAGCTCGGCCTGGGAGNNAAAGTCATACTCGGAATCTTTGCACGGGGCGAAGCCGGAGAGACTTTTCGAGAAAGTCTTCAGGATGTCGGGGTTTATTGTTTTCAGCAGGACATCCTGCAGGGCGATGAACTGGTTCTCGGCAATACCGCCGCGGGCCACCCAGGGCTTGGTGACGTTATCGAAGGCCTTCAACTCGCGCAGCCCCTTCTCCTTGTACTTGGCGAAGGTGCTCTCCTTGGCCGCGCCGGCATCGTACTTTCCATGAAGCACGGCGGCGACGACCTTGTCGTGGCGGCCGAGGTAGTCGAATTTTTCAAGGTCATTGGAGGTGACGCCGGCCTCGACGAGCTCGGCCTGGGAGAGGTAGCGGCCGATGGTGCTGTTCTCATCGCCAAAGGCGAAGCTCTTTCCCCTGAGATCAGCAAGCGACCCGAAGGGGCTGTCTTCTCGAACGCAGATGATTCCGTTGAAGCGCCGCTTTCCCTTGTTCTCCTCGATAGCCAGGAGCCGGACATCCGGGTTTCTATCCTTGGCGATGACGTAGGAGGCGGGTCCGAAGCGGACAAAGTCGACCTCGTCGTTGATGAAGGCCCTCAGGGCGAGCTCGTAGGTTTTGTAGATCACGAGCTTGATCTGCGGCGCCTCCTCGATACGGGTGGCGATCTCGTCCTCGAAGTAGCGCAGCATCGGCTTGAACTTTTTGAACATCTCCGAGGGCTTGTCGGAGGTGTAGACGCCGAAGGTCAGTGTCGGGATGCTCTCTGAGATGCTGGCTTCCGGCTTCGATTTCTTGGCCGAGCTGGGCTCGTTGAAGGCGAAGACCGCCACCAGGATGGCGAGAACCGCGAGAACGGAAGAGACAGTAGCAATATGTACGCGCGCGAGAGATTTAAACATGGTCCTTCTTTCCTTTTTTCCGACCGTTGAAATATTTTACGTAACACGCGGCTTCACAGGCGCCTCTCGCAGGTTCCCGGGGCTCCATTCGAGCTCTCGGGACACCGTCATCGGCGCGGCACCAGCCGCAGATTTCAGTACCCTGTACATTGAAAATATCGGTGTCCCGGCAGGGTGCCCTTGAAACCATCCCCGAGAGAGGATGGATAACATGGGGAATCGGGGTTATCGGTACCCCTGGAGCCGGTTTGCGGGGGATCCAGGGCAGCCCGGGATGATCGGATAGACTCGCGAAGGGCTCGGGAGCGTGTGCCCCGCTACTTGCTCTCCAGCCAGTTCTTTCCCCAGGCCACGTCGACCTTGACCGGGACGGCCAGCTCGATGGCGCCGGCCATCTCCTGCTTGACGATCTCGCTGTATTCTTCGACCTTCTCAAGCGGCGCGTCGAGCACGAGCTCATCGTGAACCTGGATCAGGAGCCGCATGTCGAGCTCCTCGCGAGCTATTCTCTCGTGGAGATTGACCATGGCCCGCTTGATCATGTCCGCCGCGCTTCCCTGGACAACGGTGTTGATTGCCAGGCGCTCGCCAAGAGCCCGGAGGTTCCGATTGTTGGAGTGGATTTCCGAAATCGTTCGGCGCCGGCCGAGCATGGTCGTCACGAAGCCATTTTTCTCGGCCTCGCTGACGCAGGTCTCCATGAATCCCGTTATGCCCGGGTAGCGTTCCTTGTATTCGTCGATGAACTTTGCAGCTTCGGCACGGGTGATCCCGAGTCCTCGCGCCAGCCCGAAGGCACCCTGTCCGTAGATAATGCCGAAGTTGACGGCCTTCGCTCGGCTTCTCTGTTCCCGTGTCACCCGGTCCTGTTCGATTCCCTCGAGCTGGGCGGCGACGAAGGTGTGAATGTCCTGGTCGGTATTGAAGGCCTCCCGCAGCCCCTTGTCTTCTGAAAGATGGGCGAGGACGCGGAGCTCGATCTGCGAATAGTCAGCAGTGATCAGGATACGTCCCGGTGAGCCGGGGACGAAGGCTTCGCGGATCTTCCGGCCCTGCTCCGTCCTTACGGGAATGTTCTGGAGGTTGGGGTCGGACGAGCTGAGGCGTCCGGTGGCGGCCACAGCCTGGTGGAAGGAGGCGTGTACCCGTCCGGTTTTTTCGGAGATCATCTCCGGCAGCGGCGCGACGTAGGTCCCCAGGAGCTTGTTCACCTCCCGGTACTTGAGAATAAGTCCGGGGAGCGGGTGGGCCGTCTCGGCGGCGAGGATCTCGAGCACGGAGGCATCAGTGCTGCGCCCGGTCTTTGTTTTTTTCACCACCCGCAGGTTCATCTCATCGAAGAGAATCTCGGAGAGCTGCTTGGGGGAGTCGATATTGAACTCCCTTCCGGCGGCGCGATGGATCTCGGACTTGAGCTCATCGACCTTCGCGGCCAGGCTGACACGGGTCTCCTCCAGACGCTCGAGATCGAGGGCCACTCCCTCGTTCTCCATATCGGCAAGCACGCTCAGCAGCGGCATCTCGAGCTCATCAAAGAGCTTCCTGAGACCTTCTGATTCGAGCTTTGGCGCCAGCAATTCGTAGAGCCGCCAGGTGACGTCGGCATCTTCTCCGGCGTATTCCGCGACCTTGTCGAGCTCGACCTCGAGCATGGTGACCTGCTTCTTCCCCTTGCCGATCAGATCGCTGATGGGGATGGTCTGCAGTCCGAGGAGGTCACGGGCGAGAGCATCCATCGCCTGGGTGCGGCGCTCGGGAGCCAGCAGGTAGGAGGCGATCATGGTGTCGAAGGCGACTCCCTGCAGCTCGATTCCGGCCTGGCGCAGCACGATGAGGTCGTATTTGATGTTTTGCCCGCATTTGCCGATGGTCGGATCCTCCAGGATGGGCCTGAGAGCCTCGAGTGCGGCGTCCGGATCGAGGGTGTCTCCCTTATTCGACCGCAGGGCGAGATACCAGCCCTTGCCCTCCTCCCAGGAGAAGGAGAGCCCGACGAGCTCGCAGTCTACGGCGTGAACCGAGGTTGTCTCGGTGTCGAGCGCGAAGAAATCAATCTCCTTCAGCTCCGCGAGGAAGCTCTCCAGGTCTTTCTCCGTGTTGACCAGGCGGTAGTCGCCCGAGACCGACTCGCGTACGGCCTCCTCCGCCGAAGCCTCTGCGGGGTCGTCGAGCCGGGAGAGCAGGCGCCTGAAGCCGAGCTCCTCGAAGCGCGGTTTCAGTTTTTTGAGGGTCACCTTGTCCGTCTGGCAAGCATCCAGGTCAAACTCAAAATCCACCTCCCGGTTCAGGGTTACCAGCCGGCGGGTGAGGTCGAAGAGGTCTCCCTGGTTGGCGATGTTTTCACTCATCTTTGGAGTCAGCTCATCGACATGCTCCCGGACTCCCGCGACCGAGCCGTATTTATGGATGAGGGCGACGGCCTTCTTGGGGCCGATTCCGGGAACCCCGGGAATATTGTCGGTCGAGTCGCCGGTCAAGGTCTGGATCTCCACGGCCTGCTCCGGGGTGTAGCCCTTGTCCTCGAGAAGGTTTACCGGATCGGTGATGAAGTCCTTTTGAGGGTCCCACATCTTGACCTTGTGGGTCAGGAGCTGGTGGAGGTCCTTGTCCTTGCTCACGATCCTGAGCTCGATCTCTTCCCCCTCGAGCAGCCTTCCGATCGTGGCGATGATGTCGTCAGCCTCCTGTCCCTTCACCTTGAAGGTGGGGATGTTCATGATCCCCAGCAGCTCCTCGATTCGCCTGACCTGGGGACCGAAATCTTCCGGCGCGGAATCCCGGTTGGCCTTGTACTCTGGATAGAAATCGCGGCGCTCGGTGCTCGAGTCTCCATGGTCGAGCGCGACGGCGAGGTAGTCGGGCTTCCGTTTTTCGAGAATCCCGAGCATCATCTGCGTAAAGATATAGGTGGCCTTGGTGGGCTCGCCATCGGGCGAGTTCAGCTGCGCCCCGAACGGAGCGTAATAGGCCCTGAAGATCTGGGCGTGACCATCGATGAGGTAGAATGTTTTCAAGGGAACCGGGTCGCTGGGCTGGTGATTGTTTCAGAAGAGAGAGCATAGCCTAAGAAAAGGATTTTCTTTTCTCCACGCTATTGTGGACAGGTTCTTGCTTCCGCCGGCGGGGCAACGGTCTTCTCCCGGGCAGAGTAGATGAGCGCCCGGGCGGTTTCGGTTAGCATGTCAGCGCAGTCGTATCAAAGATCTCCAGTCAACATAGGTCACAACAATAGAATCCATGTTCCCGCGCGCCGCGTACCAGCTTGTCCTTCTTTGCGCCGTTTTCCTGCTTTCTGCCGGATCCGTGACGGCCGCGGATGTCCGTCCGGAGGGTTTCGGTATTCGAACTGGCCTCGAGGTTGCCTCTGCCGGCGGCTTCAAGGAGCTCAAGGGAAAGAAGGTCGGTGTGGTCACCAATCCAACGGGAGTGGACCGTCGTCTCGTCAGCCTCATCGATCTGCTCGCCGGGGCGAAGGGGGTTGAGCTGAAGGCGATCTTTGGGCCGGAGCATGGAGCCCGGGGGGCCGCGGCAGCGGGGGCGAAGGTGGCCGATGCGAAGGACGCCGCCACCGGCGCCCCGGTCTACAGCTTGTTTGGTGCGAATCGAAGCCCGGCGGACGAGGTTCTCAAGCGGCTGGATGTCATCATCTTCGACATCCAGGACATTGGGGTTCGAACCTATACCTACCTTGCGACCCTGATCAAGGTCATGGAGGCCGCGGCGAAGAACAAGGTCGAGGTCTGGGTGCTGGATCGTCCGGTTCCTATCGGAGGTGAAACGGTCGAGGGGCCGCTGCTCTCAAAGAGCTTTGAGTCCTTCGTCGGTCCGCACCCCCTTCCCCTCCGCCATGGCTTGACGGCCGGCGAGTTCGCGCGCCTGGTGAACAGGGAGAGGAAGATCGGCGCCCGGTTGAAGGTGATCAAGATGGAGGGCTATACCCGCCGCGGCTGGTATGGCGACAGCGGCCTCATCTGGGTCGCTCCCTCGCCCAACATACCCTCAGTGGACACCGCCCTGGTCTACGCCGGCATGGTGCTGGTGGAGGGGGTGGAGACCCTGAGCGAGGGCCGGGGCACGACGCGGCCGTTCAGGCTGGTCGGAGCTCCCTGGCTCGATGGCCGCCGCCTCGCGAAGACCCTCAACAGCCTGCGCTTACCCGGGGTTCTTTTCAGGGCGGCCTGGTTCAAGCCCTCTTTCAGCAAGTTCTCGGGCGAGGAATGTTCCGGTGTGGAGCTTCACGTTACCGACTCGAGAGCCTACCGTTCGGTTACGGTCGCGGTCCATCTGCTCAGCGCGATCGGCAAGCAGCACCCGGGGAAGCTCAAGTTTCGCGAGCGCGCCTTCGACCGGCTTGCCGGAACCGACTCCCTGCGAAAGGCGCTCGAGGCGGGTAAGCGGCCGGCGGCGATCATCTCCGGCTGGAAGAAGGAGCTGGCAGCCTTCCTGAAGCGGCGCGCGCCCTACCTGCTCTATCGCTGAGCCGCCGTCTATTCCTTCAGGGCGATATTGTCACGGGTGATGAACTCGGGGAAATCGGCATCGGCGATCTCATCGAGGTCCTTGCCGAGCAACGCCTCGGCCTGGCGGGAATCGTAGTTGCTGATGCCCCGGGCGAATTCCTGGCCATCGCCGTCGATGATGCTGATGACGTCGCCCCTCTTGAACTCTCCCTCGATCCTGACGGTGCCCGTGAACAGGAGGCTCGAGCCCCGCTCGACGAGGGCCTCCTTGGCGCCCGGGTTGATCTCCGTGAGGCCAGTGGTGGAGCTTGCGTAGGCGATCCAGTGCTTCCTGCTCTTGAGGCGCTTTCCGGGCAGGAAGAGGGTTCCTACATCTTCGCCGGCAAGTACGTCGCGGACAACATCCGCCGTCAATCCATTGACGATGACCGCGGGAATGCCGCTCTGGACCGCGATCGTGATGGCCTGGAGCTTCGAGGCCATGCCGCCGCGGCTGCGTTCATCCCTGCTGTCTGCCGCCATGGCCGTGATCTCGCTCGTGATCTCCCGGACAATCGAGAGGGGTTTTTCGTTTTCGGCGTTCCCTGGGTCCGGACTGCTGGCATAGAGACCGTTGACATCGGTCAACAGCAGCAGCAGGTCCGCATCGAGTTTCGAGGCCACGAGCGCCGAGAGCTCATCGTTGTCTCCGAAGACGGCGCCCTTGTCGGCCCCGGGCTCCTCGATCTCGCTGGTGGAGATCGAGTCGTTCTCATTCACGATCGGCAGGACGCCCATCTCGAGCAGCTTGAACATCGTGTTGCGCAGGTTCAGGTAGCGGGTTCTCGAAGCAAAATCATCCTCTGTGAGAAGGAGCTGGGCGGTTGGCAACTGGTAGCGGTCGAAGCCCTGCTGGTAGACCGCCATGAGCTGGATCTGGCCGATCGCGGCGCAGGCCTGCTTGTCCTGCAGGGAGGTCGGCCTCTTGTCGAACTCCAGGCGGCTCATTCCCATGCTGATCGCGCCCGAGCTTACCAGGATGACCTTGATTCCCCGGCGTCGCAGGTCCGCCAGGTTTTCGATCAGGCCGTGTATTCTTCCCAATGCCATGTCGCCGTCGGGCCGAGAGAGGACATTGGTCCCCACCTTGACGACCACGGTTCTGACGTCGTCGAGGGCATTGCCGCGCTCGGGGGTGCCAGATTCAGATGGGGTTGAATTTTCGGTGTCCATGATCAGGTCCAGACTTGCTGCCGTGGTTATATCCTCGATGACCCGGGCTTACGAGTCAGTAATGCCGGCCGTCATCTCTCCGAGTCCCGGCTGTCGACGGCGTTCTCGGGACAGCCGGGTTCCAGCAGGGTCGGCGGGCGTCCCACCGCCGAGTAGCTGAATCCGAGCGCGAGCAGGACCGCGGGGTCGAACAGTCCGCGTCCATCGAGCACCATCTTATTGCTGACGAGGCCGCCGAGGGTCTGGAAATCGAGCGCCCGGAGCGAATCCCATTCGGTGAGGACGACGATGGCCGAGGCGCCTCGCGAGGCCTCGTAGGGGTCTTTCGAATATTCGATGCCGGGAAAGACCCGGCGCATGTTTTCCATCGCCGCCGGGTCCCAGGCGGCGACCTCCGCACCCTCCTCGATCAGCTGGCCGATGAGCTTGACGGCGGCCGAGTTGGCGGTGTCGGCGCTGCCCGCCTTGAAGCTGAGGCCGAGGACGGCGATCCTCCGGCCGCGCAGGTCGCCGAGGAACGAGCGCAGCCTCTCGATATGGGAGGCCTTCTGGGACTCGTTCACGCTGTCAATCGCCTCGAACAAGCTCGCGTCGAGACCGTGCTCTTTGAGAGTGTCGATCAGGGCGCGGATGTCCTTGGGCAGGCACGAGCCGCCGTAGCCGGGGGAG
>DODI01000263.1:0-5073 GCA_003509045.1 Planctomycetota bacterium
CCGGTCTCCTGGGGGTCTTCTGCGCTCTCGACTTCTTCCTCTTCTATGTTTTCTGGGAGATCGTGTTGCTGCCGATGTATTTCCTGATCGGCGTCTGGGGAGGTAAGAACCGTCTCTACGCGGCGATCAAGTTCTTCATCTATACCCTGGTCGGTTCGGTTGTCATGTTGATCTGTATGCTGGTGCTCTACTACACGGCGGAGCCCAACACCTTCAATCTGCTCTCGCTCATGACGGTCGTACGCGGGGGTGAATGGTTCTCATACGGCCTGCAGTGGTGGCTCTTCCTCGGACTCTTTGTCGGCTTCGCCATCAAGGTCCCCGTATTCCCGTTCCACACCTGGCTTCCGGATGCCCACGTTGAGGCTCCGACCGCGGTCAGTGTCATGCTGGCGGGGATCCTGCTGAAGATGGGAGGCTACGGTCTCTTCAGGATCAGCTACCCGATGCTTCCCGATGCCGCCGCGAGCAATTTCTTCATCGCCCTGCTGGCGATTCTTGGAATGATCAATATCGTGTATGGGGCCTTCTGCGCGCTGGCGCAGAAAGACTTCAAGCGCCTGGTCGCCTATTCCTCCGTCAGCCACATGGGCTACGTGCTGCTCGGCCTCGCCGCGATGACCTACTACGGGGTCAACGGCGCGGCGCTTCAGATGTTCAATCACGGCGTGTCGAGCGCCATGATGTTCCTGCTGGTTGGTGTGGTCTATGACAGGGCCCATCACAGGGATCTCACCCGCTTCGGCGGCCTGGGGCTCCAGATGCCCTGGTATACCGGCGTGGCGACGGTCGGCTTCTTCGCCTCTCTCGGCCTGCCCGGCCTGAACGGGTTTATCAGCGAGGCCATGTGCTTCCTGGGAGCCTGGGGGGGCACCGAGCAGGCGAGCCTCGTGGCTTCAGAGGTGGGGACACACGGAATCGCCTCGCGGTGGATCGTGGTCGTCTCCCTGCTGGGGGTGATCCTGACGGCCTGCTACATCCTCTGGACCATCCAGCGGGTCTTCCTGGGGAAGATCAGGAACGAAGAGTACAAGAAGTTCCCGGACCTTTCGTTCCGGGAAATTTTCGCCCTTGCGCCGCTGGGCGCTCTCTGTGTGATCCTCGGCGTCTGGCCGGCGATCCTGATAGATTTCATGGACGGTACGCTGACCACGATGACGGATGTGGTCCGGAGCGTTATCGGGAATTAGGTAAGACCCTGGTTTCCCAGGGATACGGAGCCCTGCAGTAGATGCTTGATTCAGGCTTATTAGCCAGCGCAGCGGAGAACTTCAACGCCGAGGAATTTGGCGTGATGCTCGAGCACATCATCTATAGCGTTTCGGCCTTCACCTCGGAGCTCGTACTGGTGGCCTTCGTGCTGGGGACCCTGCTGCTCGATCTGGTCCTTCCGCTTCGGGCCTCGAAGCACCTTGCATGGTTCGCCTTGCTGGGCTGCTTTGTAGCCGCCTTTTCCGGCGGGCATGGTCAGGGCCACTCAGAGCAAGGTCTCTTCCTTCACATGCTGGCAAGCGATTCCTTCGCGGCCTTCTTCAAGCAGTTTTTCCTCTTTGGCGCGATTCCCGTGATCCTGTTGAGCTATGTCTCGGAGCAATTCGACGGCCGCAGGATGGGAGAGTATTACGGCATTCTCCTTGCCGCCATACTCGGAGCCATTCTCATGGCCAGCGCGACGCATTTTCTCATGCTCTTTATGGCGCTCGAGCTTCTGAGTATCGCGAGCTATATTCTCGTGGGCTACATAAGGCGTGATCGACGAGGGGCGGAGGCCGCTCTCAAATACGTCATCTACGGCAGTGTCGCCGCGGCGATTATGGCCTATGGCCTCTCGCTCTTCTATGGATTGACAGGCAGCGCCCAGCTTGCGGACCTGGCCAACGTCACCTTCAGCAGCGATCACGCGATCTGGTCGGACTGGACGCTGAAGACGCGCGCCACCCTGACCACCCTGGTCGCCCTCGTGATGGTCTTTATGGGAGTCGCCTACAAGATGTCGACCCTGCCCATGCACTTCTGGGCTCCGGATGTTTACGATGGCGCCCCGACGCCGGTTACGGCTTTTCTCTCGGTGGTTTCTAAGGCCGCCGGCTTCGCCCTGGCCCTGCGTTTTCTTTCGGCTCTTCCCGTGGAGAACCTCGCCCCGGCCTGGGAGAAGATTCCCTGGGTTGAGATGATGATCATTCTCTCGATCGTTACGATGACCTTCGGTAATCTCTCGGCTCTCTGGCAGACCAATCTTAAGAGAATGCTGGCGTATTCTTCCATCGCCCATGCCGGGTATATGATGATGGCCTTCGTCATCCTGCACTCGACGGGGGTCACCGGAGCCCAGGCGCTGGGTTTCTACCTGCTGACCTACCTGGCGATGAACTTCGGAGCCTTCGCCGTCGTGATTCTCATTGAGAACCGTCTCGGCTCTGTCGACCTGGCCGACTACCAGGGTCTGGGCCGCCGGGCGCCCCTGATCTGCGCCTGTATGGTGGTCTTCCTCTTCAGCCTGATCGGCGTGCCGCCCACGGCGGGTTTCGCCGGCAAGTGGTACCTCTTCCTCGGAGTTATCAATGCGGCGCAAAACAGCGCGCACGGCGCCGGTCTCTCCACCTGGTATTACGTCCTTGTCTTCTCCGCCGCTGTGAATACGGGAATCTCGGCCTATTACTATCTCAATGTGGCCAAGGAGATGTACCTGGTTGACAGTGAGCAGAAGGAATCGATCACCGTTTCAACCCTGGGCAAGGTTCTTGTCGCGGGGCTGGCCGCCCTGACCTTCTACCTGTTCTTCGGAGCGGACGGGGTTCTTCAAAGCACCCAGGATATAAATTTTCACTGAAGATGATTTCCCAAGCCTCGATTGAAAGCCTGTCGGACATTCTCGACCTGGAGAGCAGCAACTTCGTGCGCTACATCCAGGAGGTCGCCGAACTGCGTTCCTCTCGCTCTGGAGATGCCGAAGCGGTCGCGCTCTTCGAGGAGCTCTACCTGGACAGCTCCTCGAATATTACCGAGCTGAGCGCTCTGCTTGCCGACCATGCGGCCGTCTTCCCCCAGGTTGGCTGGGATATGGACAGTGCAAGATACAACTTCCTCAGGCCGGTCTTCCTGTTGGCTCCGCTTGCCGATTCGTTCCCTGACCATATCGAGACGCTGGGCCAGTTGGCCGAGCCGATTGTCGAGGCGGGGTGGGAAGAGGCTCAGCAGGCGGTTGATCGCCTGAGGGGACAGAAATCTGCAGCTCTCGAGCGGATTGAGAGCCTTGCGCAGAAGCTTGGCGGGCTGGAAAGCGATCCGCCCGAGCGAAGCGGCTCCAGCGCTTCCCGCTGGTAGGCTATTTTCCTGGAGACCGGGTATTTTATATCTCTGCCCGGAAAAAAGTTCTCATCAGCGGCTGTGTGGGTGAACAATAAGACTCATGTTGAATGGTCTAAAACGATGTCTTTTTAAAGCTCTCCTGGTCTTTGCGGTTCTCTATCCCGCTGCGGTCTTCCAGCTGCCGGCGCAGAGCAAGGAGCTGAAGAGAGCCGCCCTCGATCTCAAGAAGGCGGTCGGACGGGAAGATCCCGAGCTCTTCCTGGAGAGTTTTGTCGCTGTACTCGACACGGGCGAGCGCCGGGCGATCAAGACCGCGGTGGATGCCTATGTCAGCATGGCCAAGGTTCTTGGCTCCGAGGTAGAGACCTCAGGAGAGTACTACTATCTTCATTCCAAGGCGGCCAATGCCTTCAAGGATGCCAAGGGGAAGTACGTAACCACGGAGATCGAGAAGCTTCGCAAGAACAAGCGGGGAGACTGGCGCGGGCGACTGTTGATTCTCGATGCGGCCTGCTTCAAGTCCGACCTCGATCTCGAGGCCGCCTGTATCGAGGCGCTCTCCGACAAGGCCCCGCAGATTGTCAGGCGGGCGCTGCACTACCTGCGGCGTTCAAAGAAGGTGCCGGTTGTCGAAAAGATGGTGGCTCGCTATGTGGGCATCGAGACCAAGAGGCCCAGTGGTGACGCGGCCGAGTGGGAGCGTACGCTTCTCACATTCCAGGCATCTCTCCAGCAGATGCTGCATGTGGATCTGCCCGCGGCGGTTGACTGGAAGAACTATGTCGAGGCCAGGAAGGGGCGCCCCGATTTCTTCGAGCCTCACAAGAAGGCCTCGGCCAGGACAGCCCTGACCCTCTTTGGCGCAGCGGTCACCGGTAAGAACATCTGCTTTATTCTCGATGTGTCCGGCAGCATGCTGTCGACCGACCCCGCTCCCCGCGGTTCCACTGAGGCCAATCGCAGGCGTACTGTCGTTGGCGATGCCGCCAAGAAGGGGCCTCCGAAGCCTCCCGAGGAGCGTCGGCGCATCACCCGGGCCAAGAAGGAGCTCATCCGTGTCGTCAAGGCGCTGCCCAGCGACGTCAGGTTCAATCTAGTCACCTACTCGAGCGATGTCGATCCCTGGCAGGAGGCGATGGTCAAGTCCAGCAAGGGGAACAAGACGGAGGCAGGGAAGTACGTAGATGAGCTTCGCGCGGAGGGGGTCACCGTGACCGATCTCGCCCTCGAGGAGGCCTTCAGCGATCTCTCGCTGGACACAATCTACCTGGTAACGGATGGCGCGCCGACCCATGTCGGGTCGTCAGGAAAGGGAGATCCTGAGGATTCCGCGCAGATTGTCGATGAGATTCACAAGCGGATGAAGGAGCTCAATTTCCTTCGGGATGTGCGGATCTTTACACTTGGCTTCCGGGGCGCCAAGGAGAAGTTCCTCAAGCAGTTGTCCAGGGAACATGGCGGCCGCTACGTGGCGATCGAATAGGCGGCCTGCTGAGTTCGGCCCGGACCAGCTCCACTGTCCTTCTCGTCATTTACTGAAATTCGTTCGCTCGGGGCTTTCCGGCCGGGTCCTGCAAAGGTACCATTCAGCCGGTGGGATCATCCTGTGGATGACCTCTGGTGAAAGCCTTGTTCGAGACCTCGGCGCGGGAGTGGTATGATGGCCGCAGGCAGGAAAAAATCCGGCGATGGGACCTGCTCGGTGGTCGTTGTCGATGGTCTGAGGACTCCCTTCTCCAAGGCGGGTGGTCCCCTGGCCGGCGT
>DODI01000263.1:5462-7152 GCA_003509045.1 Planctomycetota bacterium
CCGGCCTCGGAGGTGGACGAGGTGATCTTCGGCAATGTAGCCCAGCCCGCGGATTCGGCGAATATTGCCCGGGTGATCGCCCTGAGAGCGGGAGTTCCGATTTCCACGCCGGCCTCAACCGTCCATCGGAACTGCGCCTCCGGGATGGAGGCCATCACCACCGCGTTTGACCGGATTCGTTTCGGCTATTGCGACCTTGTCGCCGCCGGCGGGGTTGAATCCATGTCAGGAATACCTTTTCTCTACCAGGAAACGACCCGTGGAAAGTTCGTGCGGCTGGCTCGCGCGCGCTCTACTTTTGGCAGGCTTGCCGCTCTCGCGAGTTTCAGAATGGGAGATTTCAAGCCGGTGATCGGCATCGAGGAGGGGCTCACGGACCCATTCTGCGGTCTGAATATGGGAGAGACGGCGGAGAACCTTGCCCGGGAGTTCGCTATTTCCAGGCAGGAGCAGGACGAGTTCGCCCTGCAGAGTCACCAGAGGGCGTGCATTGCCCGGGCTGCCGGGATTCTTGCAGACGAGATCGTCCCCGTGTATGCAGGCCCCCGGTACGAGGCGGTCGCCGAGGATGTCGGTCCGCGAAAGGGCCAGTCGATCGAGGCGCTCGCGAAGCTGCGGCCGTATTTTGACAGGACGCTTGGGACGGTGACGGTTGGCAACGCCTGTCCGATTACCGATGGCGGCGTCGCTCTCCTGCTTGCCAGCGAAGAAAAGGCGGCCGAGCTTGGACTGAAGCCCCTTGGCCGCATCATCTCCTACGCCTATCGGGGCTGCTCCCCTTCCCGGATGGGGTTGGGCCCGGCTTTCAGCGCCCCCCTGGCCCTGGAACGAGCAGGCTCTTCGCTGCAGGATATGGACAGGGTTGAATTGAACGAGGCCTTTGCCGCGCAGGTGCTTGCCAATTGCGCCGCGTTCGACTCGTCTGATTTCGCTGCCAGTGAGCTCGGTCTGTCAGCTTCCATCGGAGAGCTCTCTTCCGACAAGCTCAATGTGAACGGGGGCGCCATAGCGCTTGGGCACCCGGTTGGCGCCAGCGGCGCCCGGATCGTTCTCTCCTTGCTCAACGACCTTCGGCGGCGTGGACTCGAGCGAGGCCTGGCCACGCTCTGCGTCGGCGGAGGCCAGGGCGGATCCGTGGTGGTGGAGGCGATGGAATGACCGGGCCGGAAAAGAAAGTCAGCACAGGCGCTTGGAAACTCGAACCCGCGGAAGAAGGAATCGCCTTCCTCGTATTCGATCTTCCCGGAGAGAAGGTCAACAAGCTCAGCGGGGCGGTCATCGATGATCTTGATCGGGTTCTCGATGAGGTCGCCGGGGCTGAGAGTATCAGAGCCCTGGTGGTCTGCGGCGGCAAGGAGGAGAGCGGCACCTTCATCGCCGGCGCCGATATCGTCGAGATTCGCGAGGTTGCAGACGAGCAGGAGGCCTGCGCCCAGGCTCGCAGGGGGCAGGCTGTTCTCGGCAAGCTGGCCTCGATGAAGGCGGTGACCATCGCCGCGATTCATGGGAACTGCCTTGGCGGCGGCGCCGAATTGGCTCTGGCCTGCGACCTTCGCATAGCCAGCGACTTTGAGAAGACCCGGATCGGCCTGCCGGAGGTGCAGCTTGGTATCCTGCCCGGCTTCGGCGGGACCCAGCGTCTGCCTCGATTGATCGGACTCGCCCGCGCCCTGCCTGTGATTCTCACTGG
>DODI01000044.1:0-10396 GCA_003509045.1 Planctomycetota bacterium
CCGCCGGCGCCGATGACGAGAACGTCGTAATCAAATGTTTTGTAGGAATCCATTAGAGTATTCTGAAATCGATGCTGTTAGCGAGGAAACGAACGTAGACGTCGGTAAATCCGACCCAGAAGAGGCTGCACCAGGCCCAGGCCATGTGTCGCTTGTTCAAGCCGGAGACGCAGCTGTAACACTTGCTGCGGATCGGAGTTTTCGAGAAGTGATTCATGAAGCCGCCGACGAGGTGGCGCAGTGAGTGGCAGCCGAGCGTGTAGCCGCTAAGGAAGAAGACGTTGAGAGAGAGAACGATGGTGCCCCCCCCGATCCCAAAGATTGTCTCGCCGGCCTCGTTGGTGAACCACATGGCGCGGTAGGCATCGTAGGCCAGAAAGAAGAGGAAGCAGATTGCCACATAGAGGAAGTAGCGGTGGATGTTCTGGATGATCAGCGGCAGGGAGTTCTCTCCGAGATAGCTTTTCCTCGGTTCGCCCACAGCACAGGATGGAGGGTCGGCCCAGAAGGCTTTGTAGTACGCGCCCCGGTAGTAGTAGCAGGTCATCCGGAACCCGGCGGGAGCCCAGAGGATCAGGAAGGCTGGTGAGAAGGGCAGGAAGCCTGGCCACCAGGACGGTTGGGGTCCAAAGAGAGCGTGTCCTGACTCGAGGCTTTTACCTGTGATGCTGTCATTGGCGTCCCAGAGGACGGGAGAATAAAAAGGCGAGAGATAGTCAGCGCCGTTGACGTTGCTGAAATAATCCGCTGCCTGGAAGGCCGCCCAGGTTGAATAGACAACGAAGCTGGACAATCCGAGGAAGGTCAGCAACGGGGTGAGCCACCAACGGTCGCTCCTGGATGTGGACCCGAATCCGCTTCTCGTCGCAGGGGCCGTGGTGGTGGTGGGCATCAATTCCTCGCAGGGTCAATCACAGGGCTGCCTGGTCGGCAGCCCGATCAGGTTGGGAGTTTCGCTCAACAAAGGCGATAGTTCAAGCAAGTAGAAACGAAAAACTGGGGAGACCCGGGAGAGGAGAGGCCGTCTTAAAGAGCCTCCTTTAGCGACAGCCGGGTTTCGTGTCGGCGCAGGCTCCTTCTGCGGGGTTTTTAAGCTTCAGCGTGGCAAGCAACAGCAGGCCTGCGGCTGCCGCGCAGCCGATAAAGGCTGTATCGTAGGAGCCGGTATTTTTTTCGCTCTGGGCGAAGAGCCAGGGGCCGAGCGCGCTTGCGCTCGTCATGGTCATCATGTTGATGCTGGAGATTTTCCCGAGGTGCTTGCGCCCAAAGAAACGGGGCCAGATGACCACCAGGAGGATGGAGAAGAGACCGCCGGATGCGCCGACGCAGACGATCGTCAACAAGCGCCCGATCCCGGATTCCAGATGCATCATTGCCGCGCTGGCGGTTACCAGCGCCAGCATCAGTGAGAAGAATAGAAGCCTGATCCTTACCCGGTCGATTGCCAATCCGCCGAGGATGTTGGCGAAGATGCTGATCGGGGCCATGTAGAGAAACAGCTGGAGGGTTTCGTTCTCGGGAAGTCCCGCCTTGCTGCCGATCGAGACGATATGGAAGGTGAGCCCGGTGAGGGCGAGCCCCCAGAGGGCCAGGCTGAGATTCGGGATCCAGAATGCGCGGGAGGAGAGGGCTTCGCCCAGGGTGGCACTTATTTCAGCGTGTTCATCTTTTCCCGGCGCGGGGTCTTTGTCGTGTTCCCGGGAACCATCCATTCGCAGTCCGCATTCTTCAGGATTGTCCCTGTAGAAGATCCAGCCGATGACAAGAAGACCGCCGTTGGCCAGGGCGAGACATCTCCAGGTTCCGCTCCATCCGATGTCAACGATCATCCAGTGAAGGAGCAGGGGAGCGCTTGCGAAGGAGGCCGATACGAAGATCCCGCTGATGCCTGAGACCAGTCCTCGCCGTTTGTCGAACCATTTCCCCAGCATGGCCCTGGAGATCAGGGTGAGGACTCCCTGGCCCCAGAATCTCACCAGCAGGAAGCCGCTGGCGAGAACCACGAAGGCTATCTGGCCCCGGGCCGGCTGGATCGGCGGCACGGAGAATATTTCGGCCGCACCAGCGATGATTTCCCGGGTGGATGCGAGGTACCAGAGGGTGAGTGCCATGCAGGGACTCGCGACAACGATCATCTTGCGGGCCCCATGGCGATCGTAGAAGATTCCAGCTAACGGCAGCAGGAGGGCGCTTGCCATGGTGCCGATCATGTAGGTGAGGGAGAGATCGTTACGATCGAGTCCGGTCGCGCGGATCAAGTGGTCGGTGAAAACGCTCACCCCCATCGTCTGGCCGGGGATGCTCATGATGGTGCCAATGGTGGCGACGGCCAGGATGACCCAGCCATAGAAGAAGGGATAGCTGGCAGGAGGGGGGATTAGGGAGCGGGATAACTTCATCCGGATCGTGAGGCGACAGCTTGATTGATTTGAAGTCTTTTCAGTCTAAGAGTTTATAGACGTGTCGCGGCGGGGCAGGATAGTTAGAGCCATAGTAAAGCGTAATCCAGTTGGCAAGGGTCCGAAAAAGTCATAGCAGCCTTAAAACACTTCCCGGTAAATAGGTAAGCGTTTTTTGTTCAGGGGGTTTTTCTTGTTGAAAAGTTTATGTAGACTAGTAAAAGTTTGGTATATAGAACTTTCGTTCTGCATAGCCTTAACCGAGTCTTGAAACGAACTGGAAAGTAACCGAAATGTTCTGGGATTACTCCCTGGGTGATTTGCTGGAAAAAGGCGGCTTTATCATGTGGCCGCTGTTGTGCTGCTCGATCGCCGCCCTGGCGCTGGCGATCGATCGTGGGCTGGCGCATTTCCGGCTGCGGCTGCGATTCAGGGAGTTCGTGGACAAGCTGGAGAAACTGATCCGGAGCGGTAAACTTTCCGAGGCCCTGAACCTCTGTCGATCCAGCGCCAACCCCATCGCGCGAACCGCTGAAGCATATCTGTCCAACTTACGCTCGGGTGATGAGCTTCGGTCGACAGTCGTCGAGCGTGAGGGTGGACTGGCGTTGGAGACGGCGGAGAAGCGGCTTCGTGGATTGGCGACCATAGCCCAGGTCTCAACCCTCATCGGCCTTCTCGGAACTGTCATAGGCCTGGTTGCCGCCTTTCACCAGATAGAAGTCAGCGGTGGGCAAGTTCAGCCTGGTGATCTTGCTGAAGGAATCTGGGCGGCCCTGCTCACCACGGTTTTCGGGCTTTGTGTCGCGATTCCATCTTTCCTCCTGCTGCAGTTCTTTGAGAGTCGCGTTGACCGGATAGCACGGAGGATGAGCTATATCGTGGCCTATCTCGACCAGTGGCTTGGAAAGAAAACGGCACCGGCAATCCGCAGGCGCAGGGAGAAAGAAGAGCCCGTCGGCAGCGGGGTGGAGTAGGAGCCATGATTTTCCGGCGCAACAAACGCAAAGCTTCCATTCTCGACATGAGCCCGCTTATTGACTGCGTTCTGCAACTGCTGATCTTTTTCATGTTGAGCTCTACTTTCGCCAGCCCCAAGGTTCGGATCGATCTTCCGGAAGCCTCTATTTCCGAGGGCACTACCCAGAACGATTCCATCGTGGTGACGGCCGGTGGCGATGGAGGCCTGTTTGTTAACCAGGCCGCAGCGACTCTCGATACTCTTGAGGCTCTTCTCAAGACCGAACTCGCGAAGTCGCGATCCGGACGGGTTGTTTTCCGTGGAGACAAGGGCTCGACTTACGGTGTCTTCTCAAAAGTTATGGAGGCCGCGAGGAATGCGGGAGCGAAAGAGTTTGACCTGGCCCAGTCGCCCGGGGAGAGCGGGAGGACCGCTGATGGAAAATAAGGGCTTCTCTCTTATCGTAGGTTTTTCGGTCGTTCTTCATGCCGTGGTGCTCTACGCCTGGGCCGGTCCGGTATTCACGCCGCCGGTTGTGGAACTCGTCGTTGGCGAGATGAGCGTCGCTTTGACCGTGATTCCAGAAGAGCCTGCTCAGGAACCGGAAGAGGTGGTCGAGGAGCCCATCGAAGAGCCGTTGGAGGTGGTCGAGGAGACCATCGAAGAGCCGGTAGAGCCGGTGGAGGTGGTAGAGGAACCTGTAGAAGATCCGGTGGAGGAGGTGGCAGAGGAACCTGTTGAGACAATCAGGGCGCCTGTTCAAGTGCCGGTGGAGGTGGCTCCGGAGCCCGTCGAGGAGGTCAAGCAACCAGGCAGGGAAGTCTTTGAAGAACCTGCTGAGAAGGTTCCGGCTGTTGCACGGGTACGGGAGCCTGCCGATGTTCAACCTGCTCCCGCCTCTTTTCCGCGGATTGGGGTTCAAACAGAACCCCGGGAGTTGGAGGGACATGTAAACAAGCCGCCGCCATATCCCCGGCGAGGTCGAAGAACTCGCAAGGAGTTTGCTGGAAGATCTGTCCTGCTTGAGATCGAAGTGCTGGCCGATGGAAAGGTCCGGGAAATTCGAATCCTTGAAGGTTGTGGGGGAGATGGTGTCGATCCAAAGGTCGCCAGGGCGGTTGAACTGTCGGTCATTGAAGCCATCAGGGAATGGAGATGGCATCCGGGGGAACTCGATGGTGTTGCCGTGGGGGCGCTTGTGAAGCACCGCATCAGGTTTGAATTGCCCGAAAAGCGTAAGGGGCTGCTTGGGCGATTCTGATCAGGTTCGGCGGGTTGGGGCTGCAGGGGGACAACTGGCATGGATGCCGGGCGTTTTTTTCAACGCAAGGATTCGTGTCGGGCCGGTCGATTTGAATGCCATGTGTTATGTCGTCCGCGGTCCGTTCATTGGTTCGCGGGAAGGGCATCCTTGTCGACCCCCGACTTGATGAGGTTTTCCCCTGAGTTTGTTGTTAACTTGTGGGACCAGTTGTTTTTTGTACCTCATCAATGGAGACTGATGTCATGTCAAAGAGAGCCCAGTTCCTGTCATTTGTTGTTTTCTGCCTGGCCGCCGGGCTGGCCACAAGCGGGTTCGTCTTTCCGTGGGCAGCGGCCCAGGAGGGACCCAATTGGCACAAGGGGCTGCCGAAGCAGTACAAGTCGAAGTGGCTGGTTCATGACCTGAAACGCCCCAAGCCAGAGGTTGTTACCCAGACAGCATCCGTTGGTTCCGCGCCCTCGGATGCGATCGTTCTTTTTGATGGCAAGGACCTGTCCCAATGGACCAAGGGTAATGGCAAGCCCGCCGCCTGGGCGGTGAAGGACGGCTACGCCGAGCTCAACAACACCGGCAACATTCAGACAAAGAAAGCCTTCGGCGATTGCCAGTTCCATATCGAGTGGAGAGCACCGGCCGAACCCCGCGGGGTTTCGCAGGCTCGCGGCAATAGCGGGATCTATTTCATGGGTCTCTATGAGGTCCAGATCATGGATTCCTACAATAATGCGACCTATGCCGACGGATCCGCGGCCTCGATTTACGGGCAGCATCCTCCACTGGTCAATGCTTCACGCAAGCCGGGTGAGTGGCAGGTCTACGATATTGTCTTCCGGCGCCCGCGCTTCAAGGACGGGAAGATCACGGAGCCCGGACGCTTTACTGTCCTCCACAACGGTGTCCTGGTCCAGCATAACGCCGAGAGCTTTGGAGAGACGGTCTGGAGGAAACTGGCGAAATACAGGAGAGTTCCCGAGAAGGGGCCCATCTCGATCCAGGATCACGGCGACAGGCAAAAGGTTGCCTACAGGAATATCTGGATCCGGGAGTTGGATCTTTCGGGCTCAGACTGACCAGCGCCCTGCCCCAAAAAAATCCGGCCGCGCAAACGTGTGCAATGCGTGGCCGGGTTGAAGGAAGGAGGTGCCGACCCCGCTTTGCAGGGAGCAAGAGGCGGGGCTGGACCAGGCATCATCCAGGGAAAGCCTCTACTCTGAACCGAGGCCAATCTCCAGCCCAATGTAGGCAAAGAGAGGCTGGCCGGAGCGGGCGCCATGCGGGTGTCGTGTGACCAGGTAGTCGTTGTCGAGCGCGTTCTGTACTCCGGCGAAGATGGTGACAGCTTCGCTCGCGCGGTAGCGCGCCGAGAGGTCGAGAAGGAAGTAGCTCTCGGTCTTTCCAAACCTCGAGTCAGGCGTTCCCGCGCCGTCAACAAAATCAGTCGTATTGCTGGCTGAAGAGAACATCTCGTCCATATAGGCTCCGTTGATATAGAAGCCGAACTTACCCTTTTCGAATCCAGTACCGATATTGAAGGCGAGGTCTGGAATGTAGGGGACCTTGTTGCCCTTCAAGCCGCCGGCAAAGATTGACTCGGCATCGGCGGAGTCAGAATCGTTGCTGAGGGTCGCATCGGTAAGAGTGAGGGCTGCGTACCAGGGGTTGTTGAAGGAGGTGTTGAAGAGCCTTTTTCCATCGGCTTCAACAGCAAGCTCAATACCCGCAGCCCGTACCTCGCCAACGTTTTCGGTGTTTCCTGTTCCTGTTCCACCGATGTTGTCGATGACGAGCAGGTCATTGAAGTTGGTCAGGAAGAGGGTCGCATCGACGGCCCAGACGCCGGTTTTTTCACGGTAGCGCGGTCCGATCTCAAAGCCGAGGCTCGTTTCTTCCTTGAGGTCCCCCCGAATGGCTGAGCGGGGCCCGGGAACCGAATAGCCCTGGTGGATGCCGCCGAAGAAGCTGACTTCGTCGGTGTAGTCATAGGTCGCCCCGACACCTCCGGCGAGCAGGTTCAGGCGTCCATCTCCTTCGGTGGGACCGGCCTGCCAGTAGTGCTGATCGACGGTCTCCCAGCGGATTCCGGGGGTGACGGACAGCTTGTCGGTGACCTCGATCTCGTTCTCAGCGTAGATCGCGAGCGCCTTGCTGGTCTGGTCGCGGTCTCCGGCGTCGCCAGGAGTTCCAGGGTTCCGCGCGATGATCGCGCCATTGCCATCCTGGGTGAAGAGCTCGTTGGTCTGGAATCGCCTGACATTGTCGACATGGTAGCGGATACCGACATTCGCATGGTTCTTACGGCCCATGAGGTTGTGCTCGTGAGAGACAGTGCTGTCGATTCCGTAGGACCGGTAGTTACGGTTGTTGTGGCGTACCCGCAGAGCGCCGGCCGCCTCGCCGCGGAGAACATCGAGGTGAGTTCCGCCGCCAGCGAGGGACTGGCTGATGCTCTTCGATGAGCCGGTGTCATCCCTGACATCGTTAAGCTTGAACCAGTCACGATGGAATTTGTTGTAGTAGACCGTGGTCGTGACCATGGTCTCGTTGGAGAGTTCGTAGAAATGCCGCAGGTAGCTTCTGGAGTGCTCCGAGTTCATCTGGTCGAAGCGGCTTCCGGCGTAGCGTCTGTAGGGGTCGGCGGCGTAGTCCGACTCGGTGAGCCCGGTATAGCCTTCGTTGGCCCTGAAGTCGGTATAGCCGAGCTTGAGCTCGAAGCGGCTGTATCGGTCGGTTTTCGGCTCCCAGGACAGCTTCAACATGGGCTCGGTCTTCGAGAAGCCGGTGTCGTTTCCATCCTGGAAATCAGCCGTTGTGTCGATGTGTTTGAATCCATCGCTGCTTCGGAGGTAGCCCTCGAGAAGTATGCCGACTCGGCCGGATTCGGTTTCAAAGGTGTTTCCGGCATACGCATGGGCGCGTTGCTCGTTGTTCGAGCCGTAGAGGGTCTTGATGTACGTTCTGCCCGATTCCGGGATCTCGGTGGAACGATAGTTGATCACACCGCCGGTGGTGTGGGGGCCGTAGCGAGTCTGGCTCGAGCCCATCAGCACCTCGATCGCGCTCATCCGCCCGAGGGTCGGGCTGTAGTATGCGGAGGGAGCGGAATAGGCGGCCGGGGCCGTCAGGACCCCATCTTCCATCAGCGTGACCTTGGCGCTACGCGTGGTGTCGACACCTCGGAGGCTGATGTTCGGGAAGAAGCCGTAGCCATCTTCGGGGCGCAGGTAAACGCCGGGTACCTTTCGCAGGGCCTGGTTGGCATCGTCATAGGCATGGCGGGCCAGGTCCTCGGAGGTGAGGACGGCTCCGGAACCGGGGACATCGAGAATGTCATCGGCTTCGCCAATTACGACCGTCGTGTCGAATCGTTTCTCAGCTTTCTTTTCTTCGGGGCCTTCATCCTGCGCGAGAGCGCCGGGAAGTCCTACCGAAAAGATGGTTGCCACCGCGAGCGCATTAATCTTTGGCTTCGTGGACCTGATAAACTTCGAATACATCAGCAGTCCTTTCAATGTCCTCACTTTTGAATCTGGACTGGATCAACCAGGCCAACGAGCTGAAACAAATACATGGATCAATGGCACCCCAAACCTTCTGACCGCTACCCAAACTTAAGTTTGGCATACCATACATCGGCCTTGTTTTCTGTCAACGGCATATATTTGTTTTTTTCGGCTGGCAGCGGGTTGACTTTCCACGCCAAGCTCGATATCGCTAGTAGGCTATGGCTATAGAAATTCTGCTTCTCATCATTGGTATCGCGCTTCTCTATTTTGGCGGTGAATGGCTTATCATTGGGGCCACGACCCTGGCAAGAAAGCTCGGCGTAGCTCCGCTGATTGTTGGCCTCACTGTGGTCGCCTTCGGCACCAGCGCCCCGGAGCTCTTCGTCAACACCCGCGCCGCCCTATCCGGCCACGGAGAGATTTCCTTCGGTAATATCTTCGGGTCGAACATCGCCAATATTGCCCTCATCCTGGGCGTCTGCTCCATTGTCAGGCCTATGGTTGTTAACAAGCAATTGGTCCGAAAGACGATCCCCATGTTGTTGGCTTTCACAGGGCTTGCAATCTTCATGGCCCTGGACCCGGTTCGCGAACTGGAGGACATTCCGGGTTTCACCCGTATGGATGGCTTGATATTACTCGCCCTCTTTGTCTGTTTTCTGTATCTCACGGTCCTGAGCACCCGCAGCAAGAAAAAGAGAACCCTTTTGCCCGGCCAGATTGAAGAGGTACAAGACTTTGTCGGCGATTATTCAACGGGCGTTTGCTTGCTTATCATTGCGGCTAGCTTCGGAGCGCTTGCCGGTGGAGCTGAACTGACGGTCCGTTCAGCTATAGCGATTGCCAGGGAGGCCGGCATTTCCGAGGCTGTGATCGGTTTGACCGTGGTTGCTCTCGGCACGAGCCTGCCTGAACTGGCTGTCGGGCTGATTGCCACGAGGAAGGGCGAGGCTGATCTCGCCCTCGGGAACGTGGTGGGCTCGAACATTTTCAACCTTCTGCTCATTATGGGGGTGACCTCGACCATCTCCGATGTTCCGCTGCCGGCCGGCGGCCAGGAGGATCTCGTTGTTGCCGGCTGGCTTGTGGTGCTTCTCTATCTCACGGCGCTGACCCAGAAGCGTGTGGCCAGGACCGAGGGCTGGGTCCTGGTTGTAATCTACCTGGGCTATATAGGCTGGCGTTTCTTTGCTTCCGGGACCGCGGCCTGAGGCGAGGCTCGGCTGGTGGAAACACTGTAGAGTTGCCGTGATCCTTGCAGTATACTTGTTGTCGAAGTAGGGGAGTGACAGGGCCTTTCTTTTGCGGCGCCGAAAGAGCTATGGCGCGCTGATTTGGATGGCCCCTGCGGTCGTACAGAGGGTACGGGCTTCAGCAGTTCTTTTGTCCTCGATTAGAGACGGACATGGCTACCTGCCCGGCGCTCGGTCTTCCGGCCTCCCCAGGCTCGCTGTTTGATTTCAGCGGGCGTATTTTCGACCCGGCCTGCCGGGGCAGATTCGGTAGCTACCGAGGAAGTTTGAATATTTGAGCGAAGACACGAAGGTCTCATATCTTGGCTATTTTGAGCCCGATGGCGTCAGGGGAGGGGTCCTGCGCTCTCCTGGAGAGGGAGGGGCTAACGGCTTCCCGGCTCCTGTCATTCCAGCGAGCCTGGTGGACGAGCTGAAACTGAATGGGGGTGAGCTTATCGAGGTCGCCCTGGAAAACCCGGATCCGCATCATAAGGTTGTGCTGCAGTCGCTCAAGGTGATCACTGCTATCGAGGGGAGAGATCTTGACGATCATCATGATTTCACCAGGTTTGAGGATCTGCCTCGCTTCGAAAACCCCGAGCAGCTAGCTCTGTCGACTGAGGGCGGCCCCCTCGCCATGAGGATCCTCGATCTTTTTGCGCCGCTTGGAATCGGTGAAAGAGGGCTGCTTATCTCTGAAGCCGGGGCTGGAAAAACCATTCTCATCCAGCAGATAGCGAACGCTGTCGCCGAGGCTCATCCAGAGACAGAGTCGATGATCCTCCTGTTGGATGAGAGGCCGGAAGAGGTGACCAATATGGAGAGAACCATCCCCGGCAGGGTGTTCGCCAGCAGCAGCTACAAGGACAGCGCCAGCCATATCAAGGTAGCCGAGTTCGCCCTGATGCGGGCCAGGAGGCTTGTTGAGGCGGGTAAAGATGTTTTTGTCCTGATCGATTCCGTTACGGAGCTCGCTCGGGCCTACAATTCCGAGGTGCGGGACCCGCGCCGGGTACTCGATGCCGACCTGAGTC
>DODI01000392.1:0-5592 GCA_003509045.1 Planctomycetota bacterium
GCCATCGTTGTCGAGATCGACCAGCAGCGCCGCCCGGGAGCTGTCGAGCCAGTTGGCACCCGAGGCGGCCGAACTGTCGGCGGCCGTTCCATCGGGGTTTCGCAGGAAGAGAAGGTTGGGCAGGCCGCCTTCCTGGCAGACATAGAGATCGTCGAGCCCGTCGCCGTTGACATCGCCGAGCGCGAGACCGGGCGTGCCCAGCAGGGCGAAGAAACGGTTGTCCTGGCTGCGGTTGAGCCAGTGGTTGAGACCCAGTTGGAGCTGCCGCCTGAAGGAAGGGTTGGAGCCGAGCACGGCTCCGGTCCTGTCGGTGAAGAGGGGAGCCTTGCTGGCGTTGCGGATCTGCTCAAAATGATCTACGGCAATGGAGCTGAGCAGGGGCTCTGCTTTTTCGCCGTTCTTTTCCCACCGGGTGGTCCAGGTAGAGTGCTCCTCCACAAGGCCCTCGCCGCCGCGCGCAAAAATCGCGAGGTGCTGGGTCGTCTCGATCGTTCCATTTTTCTCCGTCACGCCGTAGACCTTGAAGGAAGCCCGAACTTCCGGCCTGTTTTTCCATTCGAGGCTGAAGCTCTCGATGGCCCGGGCGAGCCCCCGGGGAGCGCGGTAGGCCGGCAGGGGGCTCGGGCTCCCGGCGCCGGCTCTCCTGCGCCTGATCTCGAGGGGAGGCTCTTTAAAGACGAGCTCGAGGTTCCCGGGCCGAAGTGGGCCGCAGGAGAAGGTCGCAGCCGCGATGGTCGCGAAAGCCTCCGGGCTCTCTTTCTCCTCACCCGAGATCAGCGCTCCCAGCTTCTTGAGTTGCCCGGAGATTTTCGCGGTGAGAACCTCGGTGCCCCAGCCGTCCTCACCGGGATTGTCTATTCTCTCCCACTCAGAACCAGGGGGCTTCCGGATGGATCCGCCCGGACGGCCTTCGAAGACCTCTGTGGATTCCTGCTTGCAGCCGGCAGCGAACAGGGCCGCAAGGACCACGCAGATGTGGAGAGGACCGCCGGTGATTTCCCTGTTTTTCTTCATAGCTGATGTTTACGCAATAGCGACCGAGTGCTTCATCAGGATAACCGAAGCGGGCGTCCCCTGAACAGCGCGCAGGGGGAACTCAGCTGACAGGTTCGGCCGTCTGTATTCGGTCGAGGCGGAAGGTACGCTGCTCGTTGCGCAGATGGCAGTGGGCGATGAGCAGGTTGCCGTGGCACAGAAGCGGATCGATGACCCGCTTCGTTCCGGAGCCGTGCTTGTCTCTGTACTCGATCTCGAGGCTGGTTCTTTCCTCCAGGGCTGAGGCGACAGGATGATGCCCCGGAAGGTCATGATGGTTGGACTCGGGGGTCGGCACATCGCCGCCCTGGGCTTTCAGCCAGTCTTCGACGGTTGCATCTCCGTCCTCTCCAAGCTCTTGCGCGAACCTCTGGAATACCTCGAAGGTGGCCTCCACGTCAGCCAGGGCGCGGTGGGCCTGTTTATTCTCGATATCAAAGGCGGCACAGATCGTACCCAGCTGGTTGTTGGGGAAGCTATACTTGCTGCGGGCAAGCTTCACCGTGTCGCAGACCGGTCCCTGGGAGAAGTCTTTTCGAGCCAGGCGGAATTCGACATGAAGGAAGCCGAGATCGAAGGGGGCGTTGTGCGCCACCAGCACCCGGTTTTCCAGGAGCGCCTCGACCCTGGGCTGGATGTTGACGAAGAGGGGAGCATCCTCGAGATCTTCATCGTAGATGTCGTTGATCTCGCTGGCCTGCTCGGGGACCCGTCGATCCGGCTGAACCAGGGTTTCGTAGGTTTCCTGCACCTGGCTGCCAATGCTGGTGAGGATTCCGATCTCGATAATCCGGTGGCCGCTGTAAGGGTTGATACCCGTGGTTTCAAAATCAAAAACCGCGATGGGGGCATCTGCAAGTCTTGTCTTTACCAGGGAGCTGTTCATGTGTCGTTTCGCAGGTTGGTCTGTCTGGAGCCAGCGAGCCGGGCTCCGGTTGCAATGGTTAACCAACGAACATGGACTCTGCCGGCCGGTTTGTCAATCCCCTGTGAAGCTGCGCTGGGATGAACACTGTGATTCGGCGAGCAAGCAGCCATGTGATAATAGAGAATGCAGGGGCGGCCGGCAGGCCTTGGTCCTGCAGGTCCGGAGAGCGGGCAGCCGCGATCCAATCTGATTTCCCGCCGCGTTCGAGTTTGTTTTCTTGACTGGTTGCCTTCTGGAACAGAGACTTCGTAAGAATCATGTTGAAGCTTCGAATTACAGACAGCGGCGGGGTTTCCAGGGAACTCGACTTCGCTGAATTTCCCGTTCGAATCGGGCGCGAAGACAGTTCAGACATCGTTACGGGAGATTCTAAAACATCCCGCCGGCACGCCGTTATCGAGCTGGATGAAGGCAGTCTCTACATTTGTGACCAGGGTTCGAGCAACGGCTGCTTCCTGAATTCAGCCCGGGTCGAGCGGGAAAAGCTCGGTCCCGGTGATAAGCTTCGTCTTGGCAATACCCGGCTCGAGATCCGGGAGATTGACGGCCAGGGGCCGCCTGCCGCGCCGGAAGTGGAACCGGCAGTGGAAGTTGCCGAAACGGCAGTAGAAGAGCCGTCCGTTCAGGATCCTGCAGAGAAGGTCGCCCTTTCGGAGGGAACAGTCAGCCGCAGAAGCGAGGAGCTGGCGGCCAGCCTGGCGAGGCGGCGCAAGCTGGCTGTGCTTGGTCCGGTCCTTGTCCTCATCCTGCTGGGTGTCGGGGGCTATTTCCTTTTTGATGGTTACGTGAACCAGGAGCGACCGGCTGTGCAGTGGAGCGCCGCCCAGCTGCGTCACCGGGCGGCCCTGGGCCAGGTCAGGAAGTTTGCCTGGGAGAGCGGTCATCTCGAGTCGATCACGCCTGATTTTCTCAACCGGATAGCCGTCTCGAAGATCGAATTCTCGGAGGTCAAGTTCAGGGCAGGGGAGATGTCTTTCAGCCATCTGGACCGGATCCTGCGCGACCGTCGTCAGCTGGATGTGAACAATCGCATGTATGCCCTGGTCAGCCGGAAAGACATGCTGCTGAGACAGCAATCCTGGAAGTTGCTGTTTGAGTTCATCGAGAAGGAGACGGCGGAGATCCTCCGCCTCGACCCCTCGATCGCGGGGAAGCTGCAGCAGCTGAGCAAGAGCTGCACGGATGCCGCGGACGAAAGTTATGAAAAACTCGTGTTTCACTCCGAGTATCTCGAGGGACTTGAGCAATACGGCGAAGCCCTCGATACCATTGCCTATGGCCGGGAACGTTTCAAGGGCACGGAGTACATGGCCCGATTCGATAAGGTTCTTGCCGGACTTCGAGATCGGGCGAAGAAGAGAATAGAGGGGGAGAAACAGCTTCTCGTACAGCGGCGCAGCAAGCTGCTGAAGAGCGGCCCTCGGGCGGCAGAGGAAAAACCGCTCTCACTGGCCACGCAGCTCGCCGGTTTGATGGAGTCTTCCCTCAGCGCGGTGGACCTGGCCGGGTCCGCAGAGGAGATCGCCTCCTCGAAGCTGGTTGCCCTCGCCGGCGAAAAGCTGTCCGGGAAGAATCTTCTCCTGGCGGCCCGTTTCGCCTTCAACTCGATGCTCGTGGAGGAGGGCGGCAAGCTGTTGTTGAAGTACCTCGGCAAGGAGAGGGAAAAGGAATGCGTTGCCGACAGCGCCGCGGCGCGATTGCTCGCTGATGCTCGCGGGCTGGAGGAGGTGCCCGACGGGGGGTTTACCTATACGCGGGGTAGCGGCTGGGAAGATACCGGGGACAGGACCCAGCGTCTCGCCCTCGTCGAGACCTCGAAGATTCTCAAGAAGTTCAAGCTGGTCAAAAGTGAGAAGAAACTGAACGATTATTTCGGCCAGCTGGTCGCGGTGATGTCCCGCCCTGAACTTCCAGCCGAGGGCCGGGAGCTGATTCGTACAGGCACCATCGAACAGCTCGGCAAGCTCAGGGAGAAGACCTCGAGGGGGCTCGAGCGAATGGTGAAGCACACGGCCTTTTCTCGATTGAAGAAGGCGCGTGAAGAGCTCGACAAGCGCAGGGTGGAGGCGATCAGGATCATCTACGACAGCAAGATCTACCTGCCTGAGAGTCATGCCGACTGGCCCAAGGGAGATGAGGTCAACGGTCAGAAGGAGGTGGATGAGGCCGTGGAGCGCGTGCGGGAGCTCTGGAACAGCGCGGCGAGCTTCGCCATTAGTCTCGATAAGTCAACCAACGCGATGAGCGAGCTGATCAGGACCATCGAGGAGAGCTGTTACTCCGAGCTGAAATACTCGCCCGCCGAGGGCGACAAGGGCGGGCTGCAGGATCTGCGTAACAACCTCGACAGGAAGATCGATCTCAAGAGTTTCGCGCAGAACCGGTCTGACCTCGATGCCTACACCTACAACCGCAAGGTAGAGGGCTACAATAAATCCCTGAAGAGCGGAGACATAGCCGAGACAGACAAGCAGCATGCCGTGGTCTTGAATGATTACCGCGAGATGCTGGGCCGTCGTCGGCTTTTTCTCGATGAGCGGCTCTGTCGGGCCACCAGGAAACACAGCGCTGTCTGTGATTCAGCCGGGAAGATCTGGCACAGCGGCTCTGATGGAAGTCCGAGTTCCAGGGCCAAGGCCGAAGGCTTTCCGAGCGGGGTCGGTGAGAACATAGCGATCGGCTATTCCAACCCGGTGGATACCTGGGAGCGCGGCTGGTATCGCGCCAGCGATCACCATCGCAACGGCCTGGGAGAGCGCTGGACCTGCCTTGGCTACGGCTATGCCGGCCGGGTGGGAACGCAGAACTTCTCCGTTATCCCGGTGCCCTTCAAGTAGCCATAGCGGCTTCAGACGACGGGTTTTTATTCGAGCGTGAATTCAGGCAGGGGAACGATCGCGCCGCCTTTTACTGCTGACTCGTGGGCGCAGATGCCGACGCAGGTCCAGTTGGCTGACTGCACAGCGTTCGGCCACGGGTCGCGGTCATCCAGGAGAGCCGACACGAACTCGTTCACCATATGCGGATGGGAGCCCCCGTGTCCGCCACCCTGTACGAAGGACAGGTGGTCGGCATCCTCGATGCTCTGCGTGAACTTCTGGATCTCCTCGGGGAGAAGGTGGGCGTAATCAGGTACCGTAACGAGCTCTGGGATCTCTCCCTCGGGCTTTTTCGCGGTATGGATCACGTGCTTATCATCCTCTACGAGGGTCCATTCGAAGGATTTCTTCGTACCGTAGACATCGAAGGACTCACGGTACTGGCGGGCCGTGTCGAAGAGGAAACGCCAGATGTGGGCGGCGATGTCAGAGTCCTGCAGCTTGATGTGGCAGCTCTGTACGGCGTTCGAGTTTCCGGATTTCTCGGCGAGCTCCTCGCTGATGGTTCCTGAGCCGATGCAGGAGACGTATTCGGCTCGTCCGTTGACGAGCCCAAGAACCGGGCTCACCACGTGGGTGGCGTAGTGCATGGGAATCATATGCTCCCAGTACTCCGGCCAGCCCTCCATGTCCTGCGGATGGGAGGCCTGCATATACTGGATCTTGCCGAGCTCTCCTTTTTCGTACATCTCCTTGATGAAGAGGAACTCTCGGCTGTAAACAACAGTCTCGGCCATCATGTACTTGAGG
>DODI01000296.1:0-2844 GCA_003509045.1 Planctomycetota bacterium
GCTGAAGATGATGATCGCATCGGTAATCTCTACCGCGCCGGTATCGTTCGCGTCAGCGGCATCCATACACGCCGGCGGAACTCCACCGGAAAAGAGGAAGAGCAGCGGGATGACCCCATCGGTCAGGTTGATGGCGCCATCGGAGTTAGCGTCTCCGCGCACGAAGTTCTCGCCGGGCTTCGGTAATGGGCCTCCCTCCTGGAGAGGAACAGCGTAGCCCGCCCGCAGGTAGACATGGTTTTCCTCAATCTCTTCCGCGCTGAGCGCCCTTGAAGAGACCCTCGCCGCATCGATGGAGTAGCCGCTCGGCGCGACCCGGTATTGATTCCGCGACGCGTCATCTTCACCTGCGAAGAACATGAACCGGGCGTGATCATGCCCGATCGGAGAAATAAAGGCCTGGCCGGCGGGGAGGTCAACCCCTCCCATGAACTCCCCGTCAAGGTAGACAGAGGCCCGCTGGGGATCGGTGGAGCGGGAGACCGTCGCGACCACATAGTGGGTGCCGGCGGGGATCTCAAAGATCGGCGTCTTGATCTCGTTCCAGCTCGGAGTGAAGGTGCCATCGGAGTTGATCGGCGACATATTGAAAAGGACCTGTCCGCCGACCTCGGAACCGCCGGGACGCACAAACCCGTAGCCATACCATGCGCCATCGGCTATCTCGTCGAGGTTGTCATCGGCCAGATTCCTGCTGTGCCAGGTGCCGGCGAGAACCCCCCAGTTCGCGACGCCGAGAACCTCCTCCCTGTTGAGGTAGAGCTCGATGGAAAAATCCTGGTCCTGGGAGAACTCGAACTGATCGTCATCCTCGTTCACCACGATACGGCCAACGCCTCCGAAGCTCTTGCTCACCGAGGCGTTCTCATCAAATGCGGGATCTCCGGGACCGGCCACCAACTCACCTCCATCATTGGCCTCGACCACAGCATCCAGTCCGTTGCCAGCCAGGTCCTCAATCAGGACGTCTCCAGTCAACGGATCGCCTTCGTTGAGATCCGGCAGGTTGAACTCCCAGATCGAGATGGCGTCATCTGTCTCCATGAAAATTCTTCCGGGGGGAGAAGGAGCCACACCATCCGGAATCCCCACAACCGAGACATCGATCGTTGCGGTGGCCTCGGAGCCGACCTCGTTGACGACAGTCAGCGTGACAGTGAATTCATCCGGCCCAACAGCTGGCGGCAGCTCGATCTCGATTCCCGTCTCATCGATCTCCCCGTCGGAGTCGAGGTCCCAGAGGTATTCTCCAATCGCGACGGACGGTATGACCTGCTCCGCCTCCGCGGGGCAGAGAAAGGCCACTGCGGAAACCGGCGTGGTTGAGCCAGAACCATCGAGGGTCAAGACACCCCCGCTGGACAGCCAGACCTGGTCGCCTCCAACTCCCTCCCCGTTAACCAGGGTGCGAATATCCGCCACGGGCGCCTGGTGGTTCACAACAATATTGGCGGTTGCGACCCCGCTATTGCCGGCTCCATCGGTAACGCGCAGGCTCACCTCGACTCCATCATCTTCGGTGGGCTCATCAAAGGAGAGCTCGAAGACAGATCCCTCCTCGGAATAGGCTCCATCGCCGATTTTCCACTCATAGCTGATGATGTCCTCACCATCGCCGCCGGTGCTGTTGGCGCCGGAGAGGGTTACGCATTGATCCACCAGGGCTTCGCGCGTTGAGGAAGTCAGCACCGCCAGAATCTCCTCCTCTTTCCCCGCGAGGGGGATCGGTTCACAGTCCTGGATCAGGAAGGAGTTCTCCTCGACCTCTTCGGCGCTCAGCGCGCGCGACAGAACCCTGGCCGCGCTGATGGAATACCCCGAGGGAGATGTACGGTAGGCGTTCCTGCTCAGATCATCGACACCCGTCAAGAAGGCGAAGTGGCATGGGTCGTGTCCTTCCGGAGCGTAGAAGGCGGTACCGGGCGGGATACTGACCTCGGCAACCGGCAGTCCATCAAGGTAAACGGTTCCAATCCCATTCTCGCGGTCAAAGCTCGATACCAGGTAGTGCTCACCTGCCGGGATCTCGAAGATACCGCTCTTGATCTCATTCCAGCTCGGGTTGAAGCTGCGGTCCGGATTGATCGGCGAGGTGTTGAGGTACCAACCTCCGCCCTCGTTGTGGCGTATATAGCCATAGCCATACCAGGCTCCGTTGGCTATGGGATCCTCGGTGTCGTTGATCAGGGCGCGACTGTGCCAGGTCCCCGCGAGAATCCCCCAGTTCGCGTTCCCTGTCACTTCCTCGCGGACAACGTAGAGCTCGATGGAAAAGCTCTCGTCCTCGCCGAATTCAAAAGCCGAGCCATCTCCGTTGGTCGCCACGTGGGCCGCGCCGGCTTCATTCGTCCGGGCCACGGAGAAATCTCCTTCGCACAACTCCGAGCCGTTGCCTGGCTGCATGGCTCCACCCCCGTTGTTCTTGACAAAGGCGTCGTTGCCGTTGCCCGAGAGATCGGGAATGGTGGTGCCATCGGCCAGGGGAATCCCCGGGGGCGAATCGAAGTCGTTGAACTCCCAGATCGCCCGTGTATCGGGAGTGATACGAAAGATTCTGCCTTCCTGAGAAATGAGCTCTCCGCCAATCAACAGAAAAATCAACACCAGCGGAAAGCATACGGACATGCGCATTCGAAACCTCTTATGCAATATCAAACTATGTGTTTAAGACCCAGAAGCTATAGTAATTCAGAATAAGGTCATCATCGAGTGGGTTCTATTAACCCGAAGAATCCCCCCGAAAAAACCCCAACCTACTCATGTCGCCACTGACCCTTTTGTGACTCGCTTATTTCTCGCAATTCTCAGGACTTGACCTTCACCTTCAGGTACTTGCAGAAGAAT
>DODI01000027.1:0-10044 GCA_003509045.1 Planctomycetota bacterium
CAGGAGCTCTTCATCCCGGAGGCCTCCCAGGCCACCTTGCCGGTCTTCTTGTCGAGGCCGACCAGGCTGCCGCTCTCGACCCCGGCGTTGACGATCACCAGGTTTTCATAAAGAACCGGGGAGTTGGCCGTGCCGAAGACATGAGTTTTTTTCCCGAGCTTTTTTCTCCAGAGGAGCTTGCCCTCGAGGTCATAGGCGAGGACGCCGTTGGGGCCGAAATAAGTGTAGACCGAGAGGCCATCGCTCACCGGGGTCGAAGAGGCGTAGCCATGCAGGGCGACAAAGCGACCGTAGCCCTGAACGTTCTCGGTCGATTCGACCGACTGGTCCCAGAGCTTCGAGCCCTTGCGGGCATCGTAGCAGACCAGGTGAAGCTTCAGGGCGCTCTTCTCTCCGGGCTTGTTTCGATCGAGACCGTAGCCGCTGTAGCAGGTGAGGAAGGCGCGGTCCCCGACAATGATAACGCTCGACGCCCCGCGCCCGGGAAGCTTCGCTTCCCAGAGCACGTTTTTCCCATCTCCCCAGGTCACCGCGAGGCCGGTGGCGGAGGTGGAGCCGGAACCATCCGGCCCCCTGAAGCGCAGCCAGTCATCAGCGCCCTCCACGCTCCGGGCAAGGAGGCCTGAGAAAAGTAGAAGCGCCAGGATCCATCGTGACATAGTGGTTGCTCCGTAGAAAAGGTTGCGTTTCCGGGGCCTCTCGCTCTCTTACTTGCTGTCAGGAAGAGGGAGGATCTTCATATTTGCGAACCAGACCTTGCCGTGGTCGCCCTGCAGCATCAGGGGCCCCTTCTTTGGTGTGAGCTTCCGGTCGGTTCCGGGATAGACACCCATGGCACCACCGGTGAAGCGGTCCTGGTAGACGTTGTCCTGGATCAGCACTCCATTGTGCCAGACGGTGATCCGGTGCCCGACGTGGATGATGCGGTAGCTGTTCCACTCGCCGGGTTTTTTCTGCGAGTTTTTGAGGGCGACAAACCCGACGCCGTAGATCGCGCCGGCATCGGCCTTGGAGAGATCCTTGTCGGCCTTGCCGTAGCTGTCGAAGATCTGCACCTCGCAGGTGCCGCGCAGGTAGACGCCGCTGTTGCCCTTCGGGGGGATCTTGTAGTCGATCTCAAGCTCGTAATCGGTGAACTCTTCCACGGTGCAGATGTCATTGACTCCGCCGCGGATATTGGCGAGGGCGCCATCTTCGGCGGCCCAGAGGTTCTTGCCTCCAGCCTGCCGCTTCGGCTTGGCGTTCTGCCAACCCTTGGTGCTCTTGCCGTCAAAGAGGACCTTCCACTCACCGAAGCCGGCATCGATATCCCGGCCCTTGTCATCAGCCGCCCGCAGGGTGTTGGTGACGCAGAAAATACAGACTAGAAGGATCGCGAGCCTTGCCATGGTATGTCTTCCTCGTATTAGACCGATTCTATGAAGCCGGAAGCCGGTCGCGGCGCCAATGCCGCAAGGCTCCTTGTGAAGGATAGATTGTCGACACTTTGGGGTCTTGATTCAAGATAAAGGAGCCCGATTCAGGGCAGATCTCGCAGCCGGGATATAAGCTGGGTGCTGGTCTCGGGGCTGTGCCCGGCGAAGTGGTTGTTGGAGAAGGCCCAGGCCTCGGCCGCTCCATGCCGGGTGGTTGCCAGGTGAAGAGTCTCGGCCCACTGCTTTACCCGGCCCCCTTTGTCCTCAACCAGCCTGTCCCAGGATGCGGTTTTTTTCACGATGGAGCGCCGGTCGCCCAGGAGCCGGGCGTAGCAGAAATCCGTGGTGACCATCCCCAGCTCGAGCTGCTCCCGCGGCCCGGGCATGTAGGGGTGGTCGATCAGCACGGCCGCGGCGCCGTAGCGCCCCAGGAGCGTGAGATAGCGCGCCCCAATCCAACCCTTATTGCGGAGCTCGACTGCGTAGCGGCGATCAGCGGGGAGCCGGTCGAGGGTCGCCTCGAGGCGATCGAGGAAGTCGGCCTCTTCCATTTCCCGGATGCGGAAATAGGGAAACTGGAAAAGGATAGGGCCGAGCTTGTCGCCGAGGAGCGTCGCGGTTTCAAGGAAGTCCGCCAGGCGCCCCCCCCTATCCTTGAGCACATCCTCCAGGACCGGGCGAGAGCCCTGGGCCCCGTGCGTCACGATTCCCGGCACCTTGAGCGCGAAGCGGAAGTGGCCGGGGGTGCGTTCGGCCCAGGCGCGCACGGTCTCTTTCTTCGGAGCACCGTAGAAGGTTGAGTCGACCTCTACGCAGCTGAAGCGCGAGGCGTAGTGGGCCAGGCGCCCCTCCTGACCGCAGCCCTGCGGATAGAAGGGGCCGTCCCAGTCTTTGTAGGACCAGCCGGAGGTTCCGATGTGGATCTGGTCTTCTGTTGCGGAGTTCATCTCGCCGGTCCGTTCCTCGTCTGGCTGGGGGGGGGCAAAAAACGCTCACGAGCCGTTCTCTTGCCGTATACTGCAGCCTTATGGAGTTCGAATTCAATAGCAGTCCGGAACCGACTCTTGGTGTTGAGATAGAGCTTCAGCTGGTTGACAGGGAGACACGGGCGCTGACCTCGGCCGCGGCTGAGCTCATCGACTCCAGTGGAGAGGTCAGTTGGCTCAAGGAGGAGCTCCTCCAGTCCACCATCGAGATCAATTCCGATGTGTGCGCCGACATCGGCGAGGCCGAGGCGGACCTGGGCGCCAAGCTGGAGCAGGTTCGTGAGCGTGCACGGCAGCGAGGCCTGGCCCTCATCAGCGCGGGGACCCATCCTTTTTCCCGCTGGGAGGACCAGGAGGTCAGTGAAGATGAGCGCTACCATCGGCTGGTTGACAAGGTTCAGTGGCCTGCCCGCCGGATGTTGATCTTCGGTCTGCATGTTCACGTCGGCGTGCCGGACGCGGAGTCGGCGATACAGATTATCAACCACCTGGAGCCCTGGCTGCCCCACCTGCTGGCCCTGAGCGCGAGCTCTCCGTTCTGGGAGGGGAAGGATACCGGGCTGGCTTCCTGCCGCAGCAAGATCTTCGAGACGCTTCCAACCGCCGGGCTGCCCTATCGACACGAGAGCTGGAAAGAATTCGAGCAGCTGGTGAGCGCGCTGATCCGCTCCGGAGGAATCGAGAGTATTCGGGAGGTCTGGTGGGACGTGCGGCCTCACCCGGGTTTCGGCACGGTGGAGGTGAGGGTTTGTGACGCGATGCCGACGATGGGGGAGAACCTGGCCGTTGCCGCCCTGGTGCAGGCCCTGATTGTTTTCCTGCAGGGGCAGATCAACGAAGGCGTCACCTTGCCGATCCTGCACCCGAGAATCGTGACGGAGAACAAGTGGCGGGCGGCGCGCTACAGCATGGAGGGAACGACGATTGTCGACGAGGATGGAGCTCAGAGGCCCATCGCCGAGACAATGGAGCAGCTGCTGGGGGACCTCGCCCCGGTGTTTGAGCGGCTCGGGAGCGCGGGGCAGGTTCCGATGCTTCAGCGGATGGTCCGGGGGGAGCCCAGCTATGCCCGGCAGCGGCGAGTGTTTGAGAAGGCCGGCGACACCTCGGCAGTGGTCGATGCCCTCATTCTTGAGGGGGAAAGCGGCCGGCCGGCGGAAGCCTGAAATCTACAGACCTCCGCCGGCGAAGCCGTTTTATTGACAGACGGGAGATGGGCTTGCGCAGCCAAGCGCATCGTCGGTCGGGTCGCCCCGGCATTCCTCGGCCGAGTAGCCCGGGCTCAAAGGCGATGGCGCGGCCGGCGGCGCGCCGCCGGTGAACAGCCAGCTGAAGATAATGATCGCGTCGGTGATCTCGACGTTGCCGGTGTCGTTGGTATCCGCGGCATCGGCGCAGGCCGGGGCCGCGCCGCCGGAGAACAGGAAGAGCAGGGGGATGACGCCATCGGTGAGATTGATGCTGCCGTCGGAGTTCGCATCTCCGCGAACGAAGGTCGGGCCCGCGGGAGCCTGGCAGTCGGCCGCATCGGAGCAGTCCGTGTCATCGCAGTCCGTAGCGCCGTCCTCGTCATCATCAATTCCATTGCCGCAGCGCTCAGGCGGCGGCGGGGCCACATCGGTGCGGCGTACGGAGATCCCGGAGATCTTTGGACTCGGGTCAGGCGAGGCTGGCTCGCCGGCGCCTACATCGGGCTCGGTGAGAGCGATCGTCAGGGACCCATCGTCTACGGACAGGGTGTAGCGCAGTGCGGCGGCGGCGGCGTTGCCGCATTCGCGAGCCGGAAGGAGCCGGTCGAAGTCCGGGTCGTCTTCTCCGAGGGCCCCGTTGTTGTCACATTCGGCGAAATTGCAGGGGTCCGATGAGTAGAGCATCTCCGCGTGTCCCACCGGGTCGTACAGGTTGTCGAAGCCGAAGACCGGGTTCGCCCTGCCGCGGAAGCCGATGTCGCTCATCAGGTCGCAGTGCTCGAAGCCGTCCTGCTGGACACCCTCGAGAATTACGTGGAAGAAGCGCGAGCCGGTGCCGGCGGTGCCGCTATAGGCGTTAGCGAAATAGAGCGTGACCTCGTATTCTCCGTTGTCAACCGGGACCTGGTATTCCTGGTCCGCCCATCTCTCGGTGTGGAAGATCCGGTCATCGTCGTTGATGCCGGGAGTGGTTCCGCGGGCATCCCAGTAGCCCATATTGGTTGTGGCGACCTGGAGGCCGGAGTTGCTGCCATCGCTATTGGGCAGGGGGGCGACGGTGAAAAACTCGTTTTCCGCCGCATCGAGGCTCCCTCGGGCCACCTCGTCGCTAACCCACACAACGCGATCGCCGGTTATCTTGGCTCCGACCATTTCCGGGGCAGGGTTCTGGGTGGCCGAGCAGGCGAGCAGGGGGCCACCGCAGTTGATGTAGAGCTCTCCGCGGCTTCCTCGCCAGAGCTGCCGGGCGCGTTCCAGCGCTTCGCTGGCCGCGTTGTCGCCGCCGGAGTCGCCCTCGGCGGCATCGATATAGACGTTGTCGATGTCGGTGTGTTGGGTGCGTCCGCCGGTGCCTCCCGCGAAGCCGATAACCGCCTCGGCTCCGAAGACCGGCACCAGGTCAGCTTCGCAGACGATCTCCGGCCCGAAGTCAACCCCCTCAGCGGTGAACCCCGAGAGGGAGACCGTGATGTGACCGGCATCGTATTCGATCTGCACGTTGACCCCGGATGGATCGAAGAAGTTCGGCCAGCCGGTGCCGCCAAAGGCGATCGGCTTGAGGTCCGGGTTGTACTGCACGTGGTTGATCTCGGAGACGATGCCCGAGGACTGGATGCCGATATGGGTGAACTGGTCGGGAGTGTTGAACCCCGAGGGTTCATTGCAGCAGGTGCCGTTACTCCATGTGTCGAACTCGACAGCGAAGCCTGCCCCGCCAACGGGGAGTCCGAGCCCCCCACCGCCTGGCCCGAGAGCCGTGGTGTCCGAGCCCTCGCGCAGGAAGAAGGCGGCCCCGTCGGCGGCCTCGGTTCCATCCGGGTTGCCCAGGAAGAGGTCGAATTCGGCGACCATCTTGAAATCGCAGACATTGACGGTTTCTTCGTAGATGGCCGTGGCGGCCGTGCTCCCGACGGTGTCATCGGTGATCCTCAGGCGGCCGTCAACAACCCGGGGCGTGAAGTTGTTGCTGTTGCAGACCATTCCCGGGGGACATTCCTGGTCGAGGAGGTCGTCGAAGTCGTCTTCGAGGAGAATGCCCGGCGGGGGCTCTCCCGGCTCCTTCTCAATGCACTCGAGCGCGCCGCTGACAGGCTCTCCCGAGACATCTCCCGCGCGCCGGAAGGCCAGGGCGTTGAGGCCGGCGCTGCTTCCAAGGTCGTCAACGTAGATCCGGAGGATTCCATAGTCTTCGCCATCAATGCCGGCGACATCGAGTTGGAAGGCGCGGGTTGCGGCCTTGTCGAGCGCGGCGGCGCAGGCGATTCTCGGGTCGCCCGTGCCGATTCCCGCGGCGGCGGCGGCGCTCCAGTTGCAGAGCACCTTTTCTTCGTTGAGGTAGACGCTGTAGAGTCTTACGCCCTGGCCGAGACTGTTGATGGCGGTCTCGGCGCTTTCACTCCAGAAGAGGTGGACATCGTAGCGGCCCGGGACTACATGGGCCCGGTATTCGATACCGACATCGGAGGATGCTTCGTTGATGAAGAGCCGGGAGGTGTTGATCGCGCCGCCATCGAGATTGGAGAGGTCGATCGGCCGCAGGTTCGTATTGACGGTGTCATTTCCGGCGGGGACGCGGCCGAAGGCCGAGATGATGACACTGAGGTCTTCCTCCAGGTCGCCTTCGCGGCTGGCCTCGGCTCCGAAGAGCCGGTCTGCGAGGAACGAGAAACCAATCTCGTTGGTCGCGTTTACGCGGCGGGAGCCGCAGTTGATGCCGCCCTCGGCGAGTGGAGGCTCGGGCTCCTGCCTTACCCGGGTTTCACCTTCGCGTACGACGAGGTTGTCGATCCACTGCCAGGCGTTGGCGCCTCCGGTGGTGGCCGCGAAGCCGATGTTGGCCGGCCGCCGGGGAAAGTCCTGGGTCGTGTAATCAAGAACGATCATCTCCTCGAAGAATTCGCCGCCCCTGCTGGGCAGGTCGGTCCACCCGCCAGCCATTCGCACTCGCATGACTCCGGCGTCAAAGATGATCGAGATATGGATGAGATCGTCCGGGTCGAAGGTCTCATCGCCGGTGTGGGCGGCGACGTTCGGTGAGCCGTAGATGGCCGCGCTCGAGATGAAATCAGGCGGGTCGCCGACGGCCGGGGGTACGGCAAGGTGTGGAGAGGCCTGGTTCTGGATAACCTCGACATCGCAGGTCGCCTGCGCCCCGTGGCGGCCGTCACAGTGGGTCTCCCGGTCACCTTCGCCGTTGTCCCAGATGTCAAAGCCGAGCGCGATGTATTCGTAGCTGCCTCCCGCGCCCCGAAGGTTGCCGACGCCAAGGTCTCCACCGATATTGCCGAAGGCCTGCGGGTCGTTGTCGAACTGGAAAATGACGGAAGCGCCATCGGCTGGAACCTCGCTGGTTCCGCGTCCGATGAAGAGATCGAACTCGATCTCAACGCGCCGCTCTCCAAGCTCAAATTCCTGCGGAAACCACGCCCAGGCTCCCTGGTTTCCTTCTGCCTGTGTCAGGGAGAGAACCTGGTTGCCTCCGCTGCCGTCGTCGATGACCTCGATGCGGCCGTTGCCCTGGGAGACAACGCCAACGTCTCCGGGGAGTCCCCCCTCAAAGTCTTCCTCGATGACCACCTCGACATCTCCGCCAAGAGCCGGACGTCCAATGAAAAGAGCCGGCAACATGCAGGCGAACAGGGAGAGTATTCGATAACGGTAGAGCATTTTTTCTCCGTCAGGTTGCGCCCGCTGCCGTTCATTCGGAGGGCAGGCGGGGTCGGTATGAAACAAGCGTAATGGATATTCGAGAAAAAAAGCGGGAACCGGCCTCTTCCTCCCCAGGGGAAGAAGAAAGCCGATTCCCGCCAACTGACCACTAAATGTCAGCCTGCGATGGCCGGATCAGGGACATACAGGAGATGGGCGCTCGCAGCCAAGACCATCCTCGGTCGGGTCACTGGCGCACTCGGCCGCCGAGTAGCCGGGGCTCAGAGGCGAAGGCGCGGCCGGGGCGGCGCCGCCGGTAAAGAGCCAGCTGAAGATGATGATCGCGTCGGTGATCTCGACACTGCCGGTGTCGTTGGTGTCCGCCGCGTCGCCGCAAGCCGGGGCCGCGCCGCCGGAGAACAGGAAGAGCAGCGGCACCACGCCATCCGTCAGGTTGATGGCGCCATCGGAGTTCGCATCGCCGCGCACAAAGGTCGGACCAGCGGGCTCCTGGCAGTTGCCGGCATCGGCACAGTCGGTGTCGTCGCAGTCGATGTCGCCATCGCCATCGTCATCCGCTCCGTTGTTGCAGATTTCGGGGCAGGCCGGGCAGTCGCTGTCAGCGCAGTCGGTATCGCCGTCGTTGTCATCGTCGAGGTCGTTACCGCAGATCTCGCGCGCTGGAGGCACGAAGCCGGAATCGCATTCATCTGGATCCGGTGAGAAGCAGAGGCTGAAGCCTTCCGTGATCGGCTCACCGGTGAACGGATCCTGGAGGCGGAGATGGAAGCCGTGGCCGCCGCCGCCCTCGAAGGTCTTCACCATGATCTGGTGGAGGCCGGCCTCGAGCGGATCCAACTGAAGGACCGTCGCGCTGGAGATTACATCCTGCACCTCCATGTCACCGCCCCAGCCGCGTGCCACGCGGTTGAGCCAGATTTCCTCGCCGTTGAGGAGGACCTGGACGGAGTCATCACTCGACACGCCAAGGTCTACGCTCATGTCATCTTCCAGGTTCAGGTAGATGACGGCGTACATCATGTTGTTGTCGAGGTTGCCCCCGTAGTAGTCGTCGAAGTTGACGATGCTGTCGCCATCCACCCATGGGTACCAGGTTGGGGTCCGGTCGGGGTTGATGATGTCAACGGCGTCACCCATTGCCACGCCGAGGCCGCGGCTGATGGCGATCGCGTAGTCGGTGTCCACTGTATCGCCGGGTACCGGCTCAACCGTAAGCTCGGTGACGTCCAGACCGTCAGTCATGAAGTCGGCCTGCATGTTTTCTTCCCGGGGCTGGGCTCCCCAGCCGAAGCCGGTTGGCATGGCGTAGGGGCCGAGCAGGAGCCACTTGCGGAAGAAGCCACCGTTTGCAAGGTCCGAGGGGTTAGCCAGCCGGGAGTCTCCGGTGGTGGCAAACTCGATGATCGAGTTGAACTCGACAAGCTTGCCGGCGAAGTAGGCATCGCCGTTTCCTTCCGCGGCGGTCGCCTGGTAGCTGCGGGTTCCTTCGGCCAGGGTGTCGCCTTCGAGGCGCCAGGTGATTCGGCTGTCGTTGACCGTACCGCCGTCGGAGACGTTGCTGATCGTCCAGCCAAGCGGGACGCGCTCAGTCAGGGTCACACTCTCCGCCGCGTCGCAATCGTCAGCCGTACGGACATCGCTGAGCGTAAGGGTCACATCGTAGGTTGAGCCCGCGGTGTAGGCCGGATAGCTCGACAGCTCGATGGAGGCTGTATCATCGGTCGCTACGCTGCGCCGCACCGTGATGGGGGGGATCGCGCAGACGCCGGGAGGATACTTGGTGATCTCGAGATCCTCGGTGAGCTCCAGGCCGAATTCGTCCTGGAAGCGGAAGGCGCAGTTGAAGCCGCCGCCGCCCTCGTAGGTCTTGAGCATCACGCTGTTGAGCCCGGGCTCGAGAATGATCGGATCGAGAAAGGTGATGAAGTCCGGGGCGATGTCCTGCGGAGCGCAGGCCCCTTCCAGGGGCGCGCCGCGGGCCACGTTGTTGATCCAGACCTCCTCTCCATTGATGATCACCTGAACGGAGTCATCGCTCGAAACGCCGATGGAGGTTTCGATGTCGTCACCCGAGATATTGTTGACGTAGAACTGGGTGTAGGCCATGACGTTGTCCGGCTCGCCGCCATAGATGTCGTTGAGATCGATGAAGCTGTCGCTGTCGTTCCAGCCGAACACCGTCGGGATGCCGTCAACGTTTCGGCCGTTGGCGTCGTCGAAGAGGCCGCCGGCAGCGGAGCTGTTGTTGTAGTCGGTTGCGATCTGCGCGCCGGGGAAGAAAACGAAGTCGAGCTCTGAGGTGTCTCCATCGGTCAGGAAGTCCTGGCGCATGAGGTCCTGGCCGGGCGCCGCGCCTCCGCTTTGCATATACGCTCCAAGAATGTTCCAGCAGGTGATTCCGCCGCAGAGATCAAAGGGTGAGTCGATCCGAACGGTCGACTCGCCGCTGGTGGCGGATGCGATCCGCTCAAAGTCGTCCCCTTCGCCTTCCTGGACCCTGCCGGTGAAGGATTCGGACAGGTTGCCGTTGTCGATGGCTTCGCACATATAGGTGACGACCTTACCCTCGACGGCGTCGACGCCTTCGAGGACCCAGGTGATGGTCCCGGTGTCGCGGTCAATCGTTCCGCCATCGGAGATGTCAAAGCCATCCCAGTTCGGAGGAAGGACTTCTTTGAGAACAAGGGTCTCGGCCGCGTCGCAGAGCACCTCGCCGATGTCATTGAGAACCTGGCCGCGGACCTGCTGCAGTGTGATCGAGACGGGGAACTGGTCGCCATCCGC
>DODI01000516.1:0-3155 GCA_003509045.1 Planctomycetota bacterium
CCCTCTGCCTGGATGCGCTCGACTCCAATGACAGCGGCGAGGTGGACATCTCCGACCCGAGTCATCTCCTGCGTCATCTCTTCCTGGGAGCGTCAGCTCCACCCGCCCCCTGGCAGGAGTGCGGACTGGACCCGAGCGCCGACGGTCTCGGCTGCGCCTCCTTTCCCGCCTGTGAAGTTGTCGCGCCGCCGCCGAACCCATCCGAGGCTATAGCCCTGCTCAGGGCAGCTGAAGATGGAGAGGTCGATGTGATGGTTACCGGCGCGGTGGTCACCTATAAGCGGCCGGCTGTCGGCGGCGCCCCGGGCGGGTTCTTCCTGCAGGCCGATGCCGCCGGCCCCGCGATCGTCGTTGAGCTCGATCCGCTCTCTCTCGACCCTGAGCCCCAGGTCGGCGATCTCCTCAGCCTTCGCGCCACCGAGCTCGGCACCATCTACGATGCCCGCGCCATCCGCGCCCTGGCCGACTACGAGGTTCTCGAGAGCGGGATCGACGTCTCCACCCTGGCCCAGGAGGTCTCCAACGCGGCGGATCTCGTCGACGCCCTTGATGATTACGAGAGCGAGCTGATCACCCTGACCTGCACGCTCCAGAGCGAGTTCGCCTTCGCCGGCGGCGGCCACCTCTCCGCTGTGGTGTCCACTGCGGCCATCAGCGACAACTCAGACCTTCGTCTCAGGATTACCGATTCCCTGCATGACTCGCTGGCAGCCAAGAACAACCTTGTGAATGGCTGCGTGCTGTCACTCACCGGACCCATGTGGCGATTCCGCGGGCAGGCCCAGCCAAGCGCCTACTCGCTCGATGACATCGCCGTCGACGACTGCCCCGCCCCCCCATCTCCACGGGTCACCGGCGCCGCGGCCGGCAGCCGGACCGAGGTGACCATCTCCTTCGACATGGAAATTGACGCGGAGAGCATCGGCGATCCCGAGGCGGCCTTCACCTTCGCCCCTGAACTTGGAATCTCAGAGGCCGCCGTCCAGGGCGACCAGGTCATCCTCACCACAGAGGAGCAGGCGGCTGGCATCGACTATACCGTTACGGTCGCGGACACCGTCACCAGCCCTCTTGGCTCCGGGGTCGATCCCGAGGCCAACTCCGCGAGCTTCACCTCCATGGGCTCCGGCTTCTCCATCAGCTCGGTGGACTATCCCGTGATCGCTCACGGGGCAAGCCTCCAGATCACCGGCAACCAGCTCTCGAGCGCTTCCGAGGTGACCATCGGCGGGGAGCCCCAGGGCTTCACCGCCGACTCCGACAGCCAGCTCACGGTCGCCTCCGTCCTCGACTCGACACCCACGGGCTCCACAGAGCTTATCGTAACCTCGGAAGCCGGTGCCTCGGCCGCCTTCGACCTGACCGTGATCCACCTCGTCATCAACGAGGTGGACTGCGACCAGACCTCTACCGATGCCGGCGAGTTCGTCGAGCTCTCCGCAGGCATCGCCGGGGTCGATCTCTCCGGCTACGTCCTGGTCCTCTACAACGGCAATGGCGACAGGGTCTACGACAAGCGGCAGCTCACAGGCGTCACCAACGACGAGGGAATGCTCATCGTTGGCCCCTCGGGGTTCGCGCCGGAGCCCCAGGTCGTCTGGGGCGGGGCTACCAACCAACTCCAGAATGGAGCCGATGGAGTGGGCCTGCACCAGGGTGACATCGAGGATTTCCCCGGCGGCGCCGATGTCGGCAATTACGCGCTCATCGATGCCGTCGTCTACGGCACCAGCGATGGAGCCGATGCGGGACTGCTCGACGGACTGTTCGGAGCAGGCAACGCCCTGGCCGGCCAGCTCGATGAAAACGCCAACCGGAGCAAGGACACCGAGTCGATCCAGCGCTGCGGAACGGGGCGCCTGGATTCTGCGAATTGGAGCGTGGCGGCCCCGACGCCCGGCGCGGCGAACACCTGCCTGCCCGACAACATCTTCCTTCCGCCTGCCGAATAGATCGGAACGCTCCTAATCCTGGAGCCACTGCGTGAAGGCCGGGGCCGCGGCAAGCAGCTCCGCGAGCCGTACATACCCGGCCACCACCGCCAGGATTCTCAGGGCTTGTATCATCGCTACCTCATCATCTTCTCTGACCTGCTTCCAGAGGCTCCAGACTAATCAGGCCATGAGCTGAAATCACCGCAATAGGAGCTTCCGAGGTCTCCGGCCGGCGAAAGGAAGCAGGGCTCGTCCTTGACCTTGCATCACCCGGGCGTAAGATCATTTTTTGGCCGAAGGCCTCCCCGAAACCAACCAGCAGGAAACGCAATGGCAGCAAAGAGTCGTCAATTCCCAGATGAGATGGATGATAGCCAGGATGACATCGGCATGAGCGATGCCGACCTCGAGGCTCTGATGGGCGGAGCCTCGGCGCCATCTCCCGGAAAAACGATCGATGTGGACAAGCTCGAGCCCGGCGACCGCCTCGAGGGAAACGTCATCGATATCCGGGCCGGCGAGGTTCTCCTTGAGCTCGACGGCAAGCACCACGGCCTCATCGAAGAGGACGAGTTCGAGGAGGACGAGGAGTTGCCGCTTCTCGGGGACAGGATCAAGGCGAGCGTCATTCGCTATGATGGCGCTCGTGATATGATCCTCCTGTCGGTCGGCAAGGCCCGTAAAGAAGTCTTCTGGGAAGATCTCCGCCCGGGCTCGCTGCTCGAGGCCCTGGTCACGGGGACGAACAAGGGCGGACTCGACCTCGACATCAAGGGAGTGAGAGCCTTCATGCCCATCTCCCAGATCGACATCAAGCGGATCGAGGACGCGACTCCCTTCGTCGGGAAAAAGTTCCACGTCGAGGTCACCCAGGTCGACAGGGAAGATCAGAACCTGGTGGTAAGCCGCCGGGCCGTGCTCGAGAAGCAGGCTGTCGAGCTGCAGGGCAACGCCCTGGCGAGACTGTCCGAAGGTGAGGTCCTCAAGGGAACCGTCGTCAAGACCAACAACCATGGAGCCTTCGTCGATCTCGGCGGCGTCGAGGGCCTGATCCACCAGAGCAAGCTCCTCACCTGGAGCAGGGAGACCGGGCAGAGCGCGGAGCTCGCGGTTGGCACCGAGGTCGAGGTCGAAATCCAGCGCGTCGACGCAGAGCGCGAACGAGTCAGCCTGGACCTGCGCCGGGGCTCGGTCCTCGATTGGAGCGCCTCAGCCGCAAAC
>DODI01000424.1:0-8727 GCA_003509045.1 Planctomycetota bacterium
CTTCTACGAGATCGCCAAGAGCCTGCACTCGATCGTTGATCTTGACCCGCTGCTAGACCACCTCCTTGAGCTGGCGATCGAAACCACCCGGGCCGAGAAGGGTCTCATCCTCCTGCGTGACCGGGAGCAGTCCCTGACGATCAGGGCGGTCCGCGGAATGCAGCGGGAATCGGTAACCGACGCCGCGGAAATCTGCCAGAGCGTAATCGAGGACGTAACCGTAGGCGGAGCGCCGGTGCTGGCCACCGATGCGAGCTCTGACGAGCGCTTCCGGCAGCGCGAGAGCGTCATCTCTTTTAAGATCCAGACCCTGATGTGCGTCCCCCTCAGCGTCCGCAACGAGGTCCTCGGGGCCGTCTACGTTGATGGCCGGGGCACCGACAGCTTCTCCACCGAAGATCTGGACTTCCTGGTCTCCTTTGCCCAGCTGGCGGCGATAGCCATCGATAACGCCAACCTGATGAAGAGCCTCAAGCAGGAGAACCTCTACCTGCGCAAGGAGGTTGAGACCCGCTACCAGTTCCAGAGCCTGGTCTGCAACTCCGATGTGATGCAGCAGCTCGCCCATCTCCTGGAGAAGGTCTCGCGCTCCGATGTCAGCATCCTGGTTACGGGGGAGACCGGAACCGGCAAGAGCATGGTCGCCCGAGCGGTCCATTACGCCAGCCAGCGCAGCTCGAAGCCTTTCGTCACGGTCGATTGCGGAGCCCTGCCGGAGAACCTCCTGGAGAGCGAGCTGTTCGGCCATCTCAAGGGCGCCTTCTCGGGCGCCGTACACGACAGGACCGGACTCATTGAAGAGGCAGATGGCGGCACCCTCTTCCTCGACGAAGTAACCAACACCTCGCTCGAGCTGCAGGCTAAGCTGCTCAGGGTGCTGCAGGAGGGGGAGATTCGCAAGGTCGGCGAAAACAAGCCGCGGAAGGTCGATGTACGGGTCCTGGCGGCGACCAACACCCCGATCCGGGAAGCCGTTGAGGAGGGGATTTTTCGCGAAGATCTCTTCTACCGCCTGAACGTCGTACCCGTAGAGATGCCCGCGCTGCGCGAGCGCCGGGAGGACATCTCGGCGCTCACCATGATCTTTCTCGAGCTCGCTTGTGAGCGCTCCGGACGAAAAATGGCCGGCTTTACCGAGGAGGCCATGAACCTGCTGGAGGCCGCCCCCTGGCGAGGCAATGTCCGTGAGCTCGAAAACTCGATAGAGAAGCTGGTCATCCTGGCCGAGGCGGAGCGCATCGATGGAGCTACGCTGCGCGCGATCCTCCCGGGAATCTCAGGCGCGGAGAGCCCCGCGAAGCTCCCGGAGACGGCCGCGCCTCCAGCCGCCGCCCCGCCAGAAACAGAGCTGGGCAGGTTGGGAGATTTCGACCGGCACTGGCAGGAGGCTGAGCGGCTCTACCTGCTCGCTCTGGTTGAGAAGGCGGCGTGGAACCTCTCAGCCGCCGGGCGGATCGCAGGGGTCCGCAACCGCAACACCCTCATCTCCCGGCTCAAGAAACACGGAATCCGAAGACCTGGAAAAGACAAATGAACCAACAGGAAGACGAAGACATTCTCCGGCAGCAACGCGGCATCATGGAGGAGCTTGGAATGACTGCGTCCCGCAGGCATATCTTTCTCTGCTGTGACCAGACCAAACCCAAATGCTGTGGACTCGAGGAGTCGCTTGAGGCGTGGAGCCACCTCAAGCGGCGGCTGAAGGAGCTGGGGCTCTCCGAGCAGGGCGGAATTCAGCGAACCAAGGCGAACTGCCTGCGGGTCTGCTACGAAGGGCCGATCGCGGTCGTCTACCCCGAGGGGGCCTGGTATTCGCGTTGCGGACCGGAAAACCTCGACCGGATCATCGAGGAGCACCTGCTGGGCGGGCAGGTGGTCGAAGAGCTTCTGATCGGGATCCACCCCCCCGGCGAAAGCTGACGCGCATCAGAGGTTGCTCTTCCAGAACTCGAGCATCTTCCTGTAGAGATGGCGGCGGGCAGGGTCGTCGCGAATGCTGTGCTTGCGGCCGGGATAGAGCATCATCTCGAACTGGATGCCGGCCCGGATCAGCTCATTCACGAAGTGCAGTGTGTTCTGAGGATGGACGTTGTCGTCATGGGTCCCGTGGACGATCAACAGGCGGCCGCGCAGTTCGGAAGCTTTGCGAACCAGGGAGGTGCGCTCGTAGCCCTCGGGATTGTCCTGCGGCCGCTTCATGAAGGCCTCGGTCCAGATCGTGTCGTAATAGTCCCAGTCGGTGACCGGGGCCACCGAGATCCCCGCCCGAAACTCGCCGCTGCCGGTCATCGCCCGCAGGGTGAAGGAACCTCCTCCGCTCCAGCCCCAGATGCCTACCCGGTCCGGATCGACCCAGGGCTGCGATTTCAGCCAGCCGATGGCCTCGATCAGGTCGGCCAGCTCGCCGCTGCCCCACGCATCGTGAAGGATCCCATTCTCGAGGGCCTTGCTCCTAGCGGTGGCGCTCCTGTTATCGCATCGGAAAACCACGTAGCCGTGATTCAAGAGCACCTGGTCGAAGTAGGTTCGGGAGGGCCAGGCATCCTTCACCATCGGGGCCGCCGGGCCGCCGTAGACATGCATGATGACGGGATACTTGCGGCCCGGGCTGAAGCCGGCCGGCTTGAGCAGCTCCGCCGGCATCCTGAATCCATCATCGGTCTTGATGGAGAAATGTTCAGGATGGAGCATCCCGAGGCTACTGAAGATGCCGGGTCGTGACGGCGCGACCAGCTCCAGGCGGCTTCCATCCCGGGCATGAAGTGACAGCGAGGGCGGCGTTGAGCCGCTTGAGTGCTGGTTAAAATAAAAGCGCCCGTTTTCGCTGAAGCCGATGCCGTGGGTGCCGGACTCCTTCGTCAGCCGCTCGAGCCCCGACCCATCGAGGCGAACCCTGTCGAGTTGCTTCTCGATGGAGGACTCCCGTATCGAGGTGAAATAGACCCAGCCGCCCTCTTCATCGATCGAGTGAACCGCCTGGCGCAGCCAGGAGACGGCGCCGGCCGCCGAACGAATGGCCCACTCTCCGCTGGTGACCGGACCGAGGAGCTTACCCTCGAGGTCATACAGGTAAAGATGCATGTGGCCGCTTCTCTCCGAGGCCCAGAGAAAGCGGTCGCTCTTCTCGAGAAAATACAGATCATCGTGAATGTTGACCCAGCCCTTGTCCCGCTCGGTGAGAATGTGAGTCGGCTTGCCTTCCTCTCGGCCCACGAAGAAAAGGTCAAGGCGTGTCTGCGAGCGGTCCATGGCCTGCACCGCCAGGCGGCGACTGTCGTTAAGCCACTTCACCCGGACGATGTATTCATGTTTATGCTTCGAGAGGTCGACCCAGGTGGTCTTCCCGCTGGCGAGCTCGAGGACGCCGAGACGAACCGACGGATTCACGCCGCCGGTCTTCGGATAACGCTGCCGGGTAAGAGCCGGAATGTTCGGCTCGAAGCCCTGGTAGATCATCTCGGTGACGGCTGATTCGTCAGTTCGCAGGTAGGCCAGCGCAGTTGAGTCCTCCGACCACCAATAGCCGAGGTCGCGACGTGCGAAGACCTCCTCCCAGTAGACCCAGGAGAGCGTTCCGTTGAGCAGGGTGTCGGAACCATCGCTGGTCAATCTCCTCTCGACGCCTTTTTCCAGGTCCCAGGTGTAGAGGTCCCCCTCGCGTACGAAGGCGAGCTTCGTGCCGTCCGGCGACAGGCGGGGCGACTTCTCCCGCGCAGCGGTCCGGGTGATCCGGTTGATCACCGAGGTCGACAGGTCAAGGGCAAAGAGATCTCCGCCGAAGAGGTAGATCCCCCACCGACCGTCGCGGGCGATCACGGCTGGCCACCCGAGGCTGCCCGGCGCCTGGTCCTTTTCAAGCAGTCCTCCCAGTCGCTCCAGGACCTTCGCCGCATCGACCAGGTCCATCCGCTTGCGGGTCCGAGGATCGAAGCGTTCCAGGGTCCGTTCTTTCGCGGGACGGCGATGGTCATGCAGGATGGCGGTACCGTCGGAAAGCCAGGCGAACGACGGGATCGCGGCCGCGTCTTTTCCTTCCTCGCTGTAGATCCACTCGACCGTGATTCCGCCGGAGGCGCCGGAAGATTCAGCTAGCCGACAACCCGAGACCGACAGAAAAAAAAGTGACAACAGCAGGGGGGCGGAATGTTTCAAGGTGTGCCTCCAGGCAAGGGGGAAAAGCTGGAAGAGGTTTCAGGAGCGGAAGCTCCCCGCGGAATCAGGGCTCGCTGTTGCCGACATCGTCTTCTTCGTCGTCGTTCCTGGACGACTCGACGAATTTCAGGCTGATACCGTTGATGCAATAACGCAGCCCGGTTGGGGCTGGCCCATCATCGAAGACATGACCCAGGTGCCCGTCACATTTCGCGCAGAGAACCTCGGTTCGGCGAGAGAAGAAACCGTTGTCCTCGACCGTGGCGACATTCGCCTTGACCGCAGGCGCCCAGAAGCTGGGCCAGCCGGTTCCGGACTCATATTTCTCCACCGATGAGAAAAGCTCCGTTCCGCACCCGCCGCAGAGATAATTCCCCGATTTCTTGCTCCTCGAATAGCCACTCGAAAAACGCGGCTCCGTACCCTTCTGCCGCAGGACATAGAACGCCTCGGGGGACAGGCGCTCACGCCATTGCTCGTCGGTAAGGTCGGCCACCGGGGGGGTGGTCTCAGCGGGGTCCTTCTGCACGATGGGTGCCTCCGTAGTTTCCTCGATTCTTTCGGGTTCCGCGGCCTTCCCGACCTGGGCCGGCTTCGTGGGAGGCGCGATCCGCGCCTCCTGATCACCAGCGCCATCGCCGCAGCTAGAGAGGCCGAGCAGCGCCGCCAACACTCCCGCAGGTAACATTCCGCGATACTTCATAAACTCCATCCTGAACTACCCCGCACGCGGATGCAAGAGCCTGCCGCTGGCGAAAAACCCGCGCCTCGGCCTCATTTCTTTTTCTCCGCCCTGGGGGTGGAAGGAGGCTCCTTGAGCAGGTCAAGGGCGCCCAGCGTCTTCGCGTAGCTCCTGAAGGCATCCCCGCGGCTGGCCTTGAGAACCTCTATGAACTCCTCGAGCTCGCTATTGGATCTCTTCTGCAGCTTCGAATAGACATCTTCCAGGACCAGCTCGAGATTTTTCCTGAAAAGACCGGCGGCGAGAATTACTGTGATCTCATCGTGAACCCTGAGAGCCTTCGCCAGGGCGACGCCATCCGTTCCATACTCGGCCACCAATTCGCGTGCGTAGTCCCCGGGAGCGGAAAACTTTCCATCTCCATCGCCATCAATCCAGACCGGATTGGTCGCGCCGACCACGTAGCGGTCATCCTGTGGCGGAGTCCAGTAGGAGTTGTCCAGCGGAGGGCCGGAAGCGATGACGACAAGATGGGCATCTTTGGACGGGCCGCCGAAAACCCAGCGCTCCTTGTACTTCACGACATCGTTGGCCCCGTGCTGGATCTTCTCCTCGCGCACCTTGCGCCCGTTGAGGAAGAGGGCTACCCGGCTGGCCCGCACCCAGCGCGGACCCCTGACCTCCACATCCACCTCGAGGTCTTCACCGACCCCGATGGCAAGATCGCCAGCCGTGAACCTCCCGTTCACCTTCGCATCCGCCAGCAAGCCCATGCTGACCAGCACCCTGCCGGCCAGGATGTTGTCAACCACCTCACCCACATCGATACGGCGCGGGTCATCCGTCGAGCTGCGAATGTAGGTCCGGCAATGACCCACAGGCTGGGCGACGGTATGTGAATCGCTGCCCGCAACCGCCGTCAGCCGATGGCCCGCGTTCAGCAGGGCGAACCAGTCGGAGAAATTGTCAAAGACCTCCTTCTCCAGGCTCTTGCCATTGATGACCTCGACCGCATCGAGACCAAGCCACTGGCGCCCATCGCTGAAGTCTCCCGAGATAGGATTGAGACCGATCATCCCCCAGGGCCCCTTCTTGAAGCCCTGGCGGCGCGGATGATTGCAGATCACCACCCTGACGCCCGGTGTCGCACGCACGGCCTTGAGCAGCTTATCCCAGTCCTTGTGCTTGTGGTTCGCAGGCTTCGCGTTCTTGTCGGCCGGAAAGGCGTTGAAGTGACCCATGGAGGTGGTGAACTCGTTGCCCACCACCGACTGGTAGTGGCCGGCGGAGCCGGCCTTCGCGGTCCAGGAGCTGTAATCGGTATGATGGTTGTGGTCCGTGGCGATCGCGACCTCGACACCCTCCCCGGCGATGGTCACCACGCGCTCCGCGACGCTCGCATCTCCATGCTTTGAATAGGTCAGGGTGTGAATATGGGTGTCGCCGGCAAGATAGCCGGAGGTGTCGACCTCCCTCTCAAGGGTGAGCTCGACGCGCCTCTTTTCTGCCGATGACACGTCTACCCTGGCCATGCCGAGTCCGTATTCAAAACCGCGGGTCGCATACACCCTGTATTTTCCAGGCTTGAGGGCCAGGCTCAGCCGGCCGTCGAGGGTATAGGCCGTGCCCTTGCGGAAGGCGCGCTTCGAGCTCTTCTCGAGCTTGAGCTCGACCGGCTCCTCGACGATCTTCGCCTTCTTCGACACCAGGCGCACCACGCTGAGACGGCAGGGAAGTCCCCGGCCCGGATGCTCCCTGGAGGTCACCACGACCTCGATCTCCGCCAGGCGCTTCATCCGCGCCACCGAGTGGGCGTGGAGAACGGTAGGCCCGAAATAGAAATCGTCGGTGGTCTTCTCCTCGTATTGCACCAGGAGCACATTGCCTGTCTTTTTCAGCAGACCCGCAGGCACCTTGAAGTATTGGCTGTTCTCTCCCTTGCCACCCTGGCCCTTGACCAGGCTGCCAAGCCGCCGGGAGTTGAGCGTGACGCCGCATTTTGAGTTCACATCACCTGACCTGATCTCCAGGGCCCGTTCGGACTTGTTAGGCTCGGAGCTGAACCTCAGGCTGATCTTCTTTCCATCGTGCGGCTTCGCCCGGGTGAAAGACTTCCAGTCCTTCTTCTCATCATTGCCGAGGTGGAAGACCTCGGCGCTGATGACGGTCTCATCCTTGCCCTGTGGAGCGCCGCTCGCCTGTGGCTGCGGCAGGAAACGAGCCCCTGCGAGCGCTATCAGGCAACAGCAGAAAAGCAGGCTGACGGCGTTCTTCTTCATGCGTAAAAAGTTCCCTGGCGAAGTGAACTGTGAACTGATGATTATACCCTTCACCGGGCAGCGGTTGCAGTCGTTCACGAAAGGTTTCGGATAGGACAGAGTCTGTTGCTGGAGCTTTCTTTACTGCCCGGGAAAAGAATACAATAGTCCTCCACCCCAAGCGGGCTGGAAGGGAACGGGTTTTAAAACGAAAAATCGAGGTCCAGGCGACATGCTCTCAAAACTCCATTGCGCGACCGCGCTCATCCTCCTGGCGCCGGCCGTCTGTTCGGCGAAAGACGAAATCCCCAACTATATAACCCACGGCCCGATCCTCGGACGCCTGAGCTCCGACGGTGTCGGTGTCTGGGGCCGCACGGCGCGCGCGGGTTCGTTCGCGGTAAGATACGGGCTCTCTCCGGACCGGCTCAACTTCACCAGCAATCCCGTCAAGACCGCCCTCGACCGTGACAATACCGGCTGGGTTCACCTCCAGGGACTGAAACCGGACACGAAATACCATTACGAGCTAGTTCTTGCCGATGGTGTCGGCCGTACGGCCCGGAACGGATCGTTTCGTACCCTGCCCAGCTCAAAGAACCTCAAAGACGAGAAGCTCAACCCGAAGGGACTCTTCAACTTCAGCTTCGAGTTCGCCTGCGGCAACAACCAAAACCCGCGCCACAGCCGCGGCCCGGCGCTGCCGACGTTCCGCACGATGCTTCGCGAAATTTCCGATGACATTAATTTTGCCATTCTCAACGGCGACTGGCTGTACGAAGTGCGCCGGGATTATTCGCCGGAGCAGTGGCGCAATCAGGTGAATGTGCCGAAGGGTCAGTTTCCAAATGTGGTGAAGGTGGCGCCGACCATCACGGGCGTTTGGGAGAACTACAAATTTTTCCTAGACCAAGGCGCGCCACTCGCGGCATGGCATCGCAAGGTGCCGTCGTTTTTCACGTACGATGACCACGAGTGCCTGAACGACATCTGGGGCGCCGGCTCGCCGGGGCTGCGCGATCGGCGCGCGGTGTTCCGCGACATCGGAGTGCGGGCGTGGTACGACTACTTGGCTTGGAGCAATCCCGTAGAGTTCAAATCCCCGATTCATTTCAGCACTGGCCAAATGAGAAAGGGCAGCAGCGTACTGACCTGAGCGACCGCTGATTTTACAAAGCTGAAACTTCAGGATCACAGCAACCTTCATGTGCACTGGGGCACCAAAACCGCTGGCGTGAACGACACCGCGCTGGACGACTTGGATGATGGCGTGCCCAACGCGCAGCTTTATCGTATCGAGAAGGTGCTGGGGCCGAGGCAGTTGCGCGAGTGGCCGGCGGCGAAGGCGGATGGCGCGGTGAACTATTCCATCGGCCGGCGTTCGTACTACAAAATGCGCGTGAGCAACTGCGACTTTTTCGTGTGCGACACGCGCGGCCAACGGCAGATGCATGACACAAAGGATCCCTTTAAAAAAATCTCAATGCTCGGCGCGGTGCAGCGCGATTGGCTGATGGACGGCGTGAAAAAATCGGATGCGGATTTTATCTTTGTGGTCTCCAGCGTAAATTTCATGGTGCCGCACGTCGGCGGCGGCGCGGTGCGCACGACGAACAAGGACGATGCGTGGACGGT